>JAOABT010000221.1 GCA_026418215.1 Clostridia bacterium
TGGCCAATAAAGGTTCCCCTCTTGTAATACGACAGCAGTGAGCATAGATGTCCTGTCGACGAGAAGCTGGCACCGTTGATAAGGACATAAAGCTTGCCTTCAAAGTGGTTTTTTTTGAGCTTCAGCGGTTGTTCGAGGTTAGAGTAGTAGGGGGTGTCGTTTGAAAAGTAGGGGACTTCCTTTTGGGCGAGGTAAGAAAAGAGGTAGGAGCTGCAAAGCGGGTCGCCGCCCCAGTTGTCTCGTAAATCCAGAATAAGGTTTGCCATACCTTGTTCTTTTGCTTTTTTAAAGAAATCATCGAGGAATTTCTCGAATTGGCCCCTCCCTTTACTGTCATAAAACGCAAAGGATTTAACGGTAAGGACGGCGTATGTGTCAGATGGGAAATCGGCACGGTAAGGCACGGCTTGTGGGGTCTGGAGCCTTTGATTTAATTGGGCCCGGCTAACTCCCGTGATTTTTGTTGACAGTACCTCATCGCCTCCGGGTACCCGATAGGTGATCTCAAAGGATGTTGCATGCTCCATGTTATCTGCATAAACCGCACTAAAACTGTGATTTAGGATATAGTACTTTCTGGTTTGATTGTTTCCGTCGGCTGTCATGAAGCTAAGAAGCTTAGGCACAATTTCGGTCATGGTTTTACCGTTGATGGACAATATCTCGGCTCCTGCGGGAATGCTATCGCCGGGCAAACTGTGATTAATAAAAGATTGATTACCTAAGGTTGCGATTGCCAGGGGAAGATAGTAGGGCTGTTGGCTGTCGAAGCTCGAATAGGCATCTGAGAAATAAAGACCCGAGTGTCCGCATTTCACTTGGGCGATAATAGGCATGACAACCCGGTAAAAATCCAGCTCCTCCATTTGGTCCTTAAGAAGCAGCCGCTGCTGATCGAACAGCCTATTAAGCTTGTCTTTATTGGCGAATACCAAAGGATTCCGGGTCATAATGGTATCTCTGACCTGATCAAAATCCTCTTGGAGTTCTTTTAATGAATAGGCTTTAAAAATAGGGTGCTTTATCGCTTCAACAGCCGTTGAAGTATGCACCGCAGGGGGCTGTGAAGGTGAGCTTTGTTGACTGCAGGCAGAAAGCAGGAGCAGCATAGTTGTAATTAACAAAAAACTAATTTTTTTCATACCGAGATCCTTTCACGGGCATAACTTAATATCCTTTATTTTAATTCAAACGCCTCCTGCTATTAAGGACATAAAATTGATTAAATGATGAAAATATTGTGGACTTACGGCCAGTGCAGATTTACTTATCATCGCGGTTGTTCATTGGTTGTAGGGGCCATGATTGGGTGATAGCAATAAGAACTGACTGAGACGATTTTTGTTTACAGTTTAGTGTGCAATAAAGCTATAGCACCGAAAATGCTTAAAGAGGGCAGCGTATAAATTTCGTTCAGGCAGACAGACTAAAATTACCTGCATTATTGTGAAGAAAATGGTGACGTATGTCTTCAAAAAGCACTTCGGAAAAGTCCTTACAGCCAACTGAACGGCAAGAACTAAGGGAAGCCTTGGAGGAAAATGTTAACCGTATACAGGAGGTTTTCGCCAATGACGACAGCCTTATCCTGCGCTACTTTGAGAATGAGCAAAAGCCGGATAGATTCGGCTGCATCCTCTATCTTGAGGGCATGGTCAAGCGGGATGTGATCGAAGAGAACATCGTGAAGCCCGTCATGGAAAAGTGTTTGCCTACCGATAAAGAACGGTTTGTGGATATGATTGCGCTTCGGGTTTTATTCTCTAGCGATGTTGTGCAAACACCCTATGAAGACGAAGCTATCAGCCAGCTGATCTCGGGCAAAACACTCCTGCTCTTTGAGGGGTGCAGGGAGGCTTTGGCGGTTGGGACACAAAATCCTAAATCCCGAGGCATCACTGAACCGGAAGCTGAAAAAATCATGATTGGTCCAAGAGAAGGCTTTATTGAGCTGATTATGGACAATGTGACCATGCTGCGCAGAAAACTGAAGTCGCCAGACCTTAAATTTTTCTTTATGAAGCTCGGCACCCGTTCTCAGACCAAGGTTTGCATTTGCCACCTTGAGGGAATTGCAAACACAAAAATCCTTGAGGAGCTAAAAAAACGACTATCACAAATAGAGATAGATGGATTGCTTTCCGCAAATTATATCTTGGAGCTGATTTCCGATTCACCGTATTCACCCTTTCAGACCATTGGCTTTACCGAAAGGCCGGATGTAGTGGCTGCCAAGCTCTTGGAGGGCCGGATTGCCGTCATGGTAGACGGTACCCCTGTTGTGCTTACACTACCTTTTCTTTTTCACGAGTATCTCCAGTCAAGTGAGGATTACTATAACAGCTTTTATTTTACGTCCATAAACAGGCTTTTAAGAGTAATTGGGCTAATTATTACTGTCAGTGCTCCCGCTGTTTATGTGGCGATCCTAACCTATCATCAGGAAATTATTCCCACTCCGCTGCTTTTAAGCATATCAGCCGCTCGTCAGGGGGTTCCCTTTCCAAC
>JAOABT010000223.1 GCA_026418215.1 Clostridia bacterium
GATGTGTATAAGAGACAGGTCGTAGAGCCTGGCGACACAAAAACCGGCTTTACAGGAAACCGCTCCATTGCGAATAAGTGCACGGGCGAAACGGCATACTCAGCTCGTTTTAAGCGCTCTTTAGCCCGTATGGAGCATGACGAACAAAACGGCGCATCCCCTGTAGCAGTGGCTCAAGTTATCTACAGGCTGATTCAAAAAAAGAATCCGCCCATACGTGCAACCGTAGGCTTTCAATACAAGGCGATTCTGTTCCTGAAGCGCATTCTTCCTTCAAGGCTTGTAGAGAAGCTCGTAGGGCTGCTCTATAACTAGGGCTTAAAAACTGATTTCTCTTATCCATATTTGCTCAAAGACCACAAGACCCGTTACAAGCACCCACTGACTCAACAAAAAGGGGCAGCTTATAGCGGGTCTTTTTACTTGGCAATTCATTGAAGCTTTAAAAGGCTTTACTATTTAACGAACAGCTTAGCCCATCTGTCGGCCACCATGCCGGCTACCAAACCGAAGCTGCATTTTTCCGAGTCCTTAGCCGCAACAATAGGAATGGATGCCAGGCGTTCGCCTTCAAGATCGATGTTGAGCACGCCTATAGGCTGCCCTGCCTTGACAGGTGCGTTGACAAGCTCGGGGACCTCCACCGTTTCGGTAATCTTGCCTTTACTTCCCTTCTTGACAACCACTGTGGCATTCTCGGAGAAAGTCACCGGAATCTCTGTGGCAACACCCTTCTTGACCTTGACTATCCCTGCCTGGAGTCCCATTTTTTCAATGGCTGCGCTTTCCCAGTTGCTGAACGCAAAATCCAGAAGGCGTGCCGATTCTGAGAATCGTGCGTCATTGCTCTTAGAGCCTAAAATGACCGATATGAACTTGGTTCCCTCACGCTCGGCGGAAGCCGACAGACAGAAGCCGGCCTTGTTGGTAAAGCCCGTTTTGAGTCCTGTTGCTCCACGATATCTTTTAACGAGCTTGTTGGTGTTGTCCAAATCGAACTTGCCGTCTCTGAAGGTATCGTGCCAGATGGTCGTATAGTAGGTAATCTTGGGATGGTTCACCAAAAGCTCTCGGGACATGATGGCTATATCCAGCGCCGAGCTGAAGTGTCCCTCATCGGTCAAGCCCGTGCAGTCTAGGAACTTGGTATTCTTCATCTTAAGCTCCTCAGCCCGCTGGTTCATCATGGCCACAAAGGCTTCCTCTGTACCGGCCACCTTTTCGCCCAGCGCTACTGCGGCATCATTGGCGGAATGCACGGCAACGGCCTTTAAAAGCTCCTCAACCGTAAACATTTCGCCTTCCTTGAGGTAAACCTGGGAACCGCCCATCTTGGTGGCATAGGCTGAAATGGTGACGGTATCGGTAGGCTTGATCTTGCCGGAATCGATGGCTTCCATCACCAAAAGCATGGTCATGACCTTGGTAATACTGGCAATAGGAAGCGGCTGGTTTTCATTGAAGGCATAGAGCACGCGGCCCGTCGAAGCCTCTATGAGCACAGCAGCCTTGGCATCCACCTGGAACTGAGGGGCCGGGGCGGCCTTCTCGGTCTTTTGCGGGGCCGGGGTAGCGCTTGGAGAAGGTTTAGCGGAAGGTGTCTGGGTTGTCTTATTGGTTGCAGCTTGTTCCCCGGTCGCAACAGAGCCGGTCACAAGGCATAAGATGAGTAGCACGGCGAAAAAAAACCTGCATTTGCGTTTCATGGATATCACTCCAAAGACTTATCCATAAAATCTATATGCAGGCTTATCTCGGTTATTCAGCTTATTCAAAAATCTTGGCCACTATCCCACAATGTCAATAATAAGGGGGGTGTCTGCAGGCTTCTCGCTGCTTATCACCACAGCGTGATTGATCTCTGATGCTGCCAGGTCAAAAAGCGCTTCATTATTGGCATGCATAACGAGGATGGGTTCGCCTGCAACCACCTCGTCACCGGGCTTTTTCAAAAGTATGATGCCCGCTGAGGGGTCAATGGTGCTTTCTTTCGTCGCCCTTCCCGCTCCTAAGAGCATGGAGGCGGTACCCAGCCTGTCAGAGATGACGGCTTTGATATATCCGGCCGATGTTGCCAAATACTGTCGTGAATAGGCCGCCTTGGGAAGCAAGGCTGTGTTTTGTACCACAGCATCATCCCCCCCCTGTGCCTTGATCATGAGCCTCAGCTTTTCAAGTGCACTGCGGTTCTTAATGGCTTCCCGAGCCATGGACAGACAGGTCACATAATCCCCCTTGCCTGCAAGCTCAAGCATCTTAGCGGCCAATGCCACGCAAACCTCGGTAATGTCGTCCGGGCCTGCACCTTTAAGGACTTCAATGGCCTCCTTGACCTCCAGGGCATTACCCACAGCCTTTCCAAGAGGTCTGTCCATGTCAGTCAGTACAGCCACAGTCTTACGGTTCGCTCCCTTGCCGATGCGGACCATGGCCTCAGCAAGCTGCTTGGCCTCCGCCACCGTTTTCATGAAGGCGCCGCTGCCCACCTTGACATCCAGCACAATGGCATCGGCTCCCGCTGCGAGCTTCTTACTCATGATACTGGCAGATATAAGGGCAACACTCTGAATGGTTGCCGTCACATCCCGAAGGGCATAGAGCTTTTTGTCTGCAGGCACAAGATTACCCGTCTGGCCCGCAACCGCAATGCCCACTTCCTTTACTGTATTAAGAAAGGTCTGCCTTTCTAGCTGGGTATTGAAGCCCGGGATGGACTCAAGCTTGTCA
>JAOABT010000235.1 GCA_026418215.1 Clostridia bacterium
ACCAAGTACCATGCAAGCAGGAGGCCTTTGTCGCCCTGCTCGGGTGAGATACGCCAAAAGACCTTGCCTGAGGCACAGAGCCTGTCAAGGTGTGAAGGTGCATAGCCCTTTATGCGGGCGGGGAAAACAATGTTTTCCCACCAGTCACAGGGAAGGTACAGGCCTTCCAACTGGCTAACGACCTCTAAAAGAGCTGATTCTGCACTTATCGTTTGGGCCCCTATCTTTTGCCAAGAGGCCAGGAATGCGGCATAAACCGTTGCTGGCCGTGCCACTACCTCATTGGCCTTAAGCGAGCTGTCTTTCCGAATAATAGACTCATAGATTTTGATATGGCAATACTCGCTGTTGCCTTCACCTGTAAAGGAACCGCTGACTAGCAGACCCTCAGACCTGAGCCCTACGAGAATGTGTTCCAGCCTTCTTAGAGGCAAGCCATAGCGCGCCTCAAGTTCAACGGGCGAGAAAGGACTGTGATAGCGGGAAAAACGGCGTATCACCCGAAGAACCGCATCCTCGTGAGTCCAAGTTTCCCGCTCGTACAGAAGGGAGGATTCTTCTCGTGAGATGTTATTAGAGGGTATCTCAATAGGACTTACCATAGAGGGTATGAGCTGGGAGGAACTTTTTATAGAAACCTCTTTGGGTACCATTTCGGTTACGGAATCTTCAAGCCTGTTTACATCGGAGCCTTCACGAGAAGTATTTCCGTAAGATCGGCTTATTGGAACCTTTAAAGCACTTGAATAGAGCTCAGCCTCCTCGGCGGCGATATAGAGCACAGGCTTCTTTTGGTCACTTTTAACGGCAAGGACCCGCTTTTCCTTGAGGAGAAAAGCGAGCTTGTCTTGGGCTTGAGAGTCTGTAATCTCATCGTCAGTAAGATCGCCGTAAATCAGGAGGAAGGAATGGAGTTCATTGACCGAGGAAACGCCGGAAAGCTTGGAAATGGCGCTTTGCCTTGCTTTAACCTCCAGTACGGCTTCAGGGCTTATTGAAATGGAGCGCTCCTCCTGATGATAGGACAGGTTGAGGGCATCGATGCCAGAAACAACCGGGAAATGGTTCTTGGAAGGATGGGCCTCCTTTTCAGCGTACATCATCACAAACTTGAACTCAAACAAAAGCTCGGTTGCAAAAGGGGAGGGAAACCAGGTGTTCCTTTCAACGACCTCAATCCGGCCAGATCGGATATCCTCCAGAACCCGTATGGCATGCGGGATGTCGAAGATTTCCTCCAGGCACTCCCTCATGGTTTCAACCAACAGCGGGTGATCCATAGTTTTTCGGGCATTTTCAAGGGCGTCTACCGAGCGTAGGCGCTGTATCCATAAGGGAAGTCTTTGCCCAAGGTTGCGAACCCCCATCATAAGCGCACGATAGGCGTTATAGCGAAAGGTCATGGCAAAGCGGGAGGTTGAGGGGAGCATTTCCAGCAGGATATTTTCGACAGTTTGGGGCTTTAAAAGGGATAAGACATTGGAAAGCGAATCCGGACAGCCGTAAATATGGATGAGTATGGCATCGTTGCTGTGGCTGGCATAAGCCTGGCACCGGATGGTTTCCTCTAAAGCCTTTTGCATGAGAACCGCGAGAACACTGTTGACTCTGCCGCCGAAATGAGCGTGAATCATGATCTGCTGATCGGATACGTCATCCTTGAGGTATTCCACCACAATGCGCTTGTCATGGGAAACGCAGCCCAGAACCTCTCGCTGATCCATGAGGTAATTCTTGATATTAAGTGCCGCTGTTTCATCCATCATACCGGTTTCGGTGAGGCTTTCAATGAAATCGTCCGAATCAAGCTTATCACAAAGCTCCTTTAAGAACCGCCCATAGGCCATACCCTGCTCGTAAGGGCAGCCTATGCCATCCCCCTGCCAGAAGGGCGTTTTGGCGCCAACGCTGCTGGACGGCGTGACAATCACGCGATTCTTCTCAATCTTTTCAATTTTCCATGCCGAATTGCCCAACATGAAGCGGTCACCCAGCCTGGCTTCAAAAACAAAGACCTCGTCGAGCTCACCTATGCGTGTTTTGTAGTCCTCCAGGACCACTGAGAAATATCCGCGGTCTGGAATGGTTCCGCTGCTATTAATGGCCAGCATGCGGCTGTAGGTGGTGCCTTCCAGCGTCTTATTCTGGCGGTCCCAGAAGATGCGCGGCTGGGCGGGTATATCGTCCATGTGCTCGAAATCTCCCGCCAGCATGGCCAGCACCTTCAAAAAGTCAGATTCCTTCAGGCTCTTATAGGACCAGGCCGAACGGATAACCTCCAGCATTTCGTCCTGGGTCCACTTTCCCTGGCACGACATGGACACAATGTGCTGGGACAGAATATCAAGGCAGTTTGTAGGGATATGCTCCTGCTCGATATGCCCCTCAAGCATTTCTTTAGCAATGAAGGCGCTCTTGACCAGATCTCCCCTTGTTTTAGGGATGATTCGGCCTGTGCTAGTGGCTCCGAGACGGTGCCCGGCCCTTCCGAGCCTTTGGAGCCCGCTTGACACCGAAACGGGGGAGGCTACCTGTATCATGAGGTCAACACTGCCGATATCGATGCCAAGCTCAAGGGTGGAGGTGGCGATCATGCACTTAAGCTGCCCTTTCTTAAACTGATCCTCAACCTCAAGGCGCTTGGTTTTAGAAAGACTTCCGTGATGAGGGCGGCAGATATCCTCATCGACCATGCTGTTGAGGTTGGCTGCCACTCTTTCAGCAACCGCCCTGTTATTCACAAACACAATGGTGGACTGATGCTGGTTGATGAGCTTGAAAATACTGTCATAGATTTCGGGCCAGATTGACCCTTGCTCCAGCACCCGGTAATCGGGAACCGGCATGAAGATTTGAAGGTCCTTGCTTCGTTCCATAACAGGGGCCACAACCGCTACAGGACGCTCCGCGTAGCGTTCTCCGCTTTTCTTGAGACCTCCCAGGTAGCGTGCCGCTGATTCGATGGGGTTCACTGTAGCTGAGAGACCAATGCGTACAAGCTCGTCCCCGACAAGGTGCTGCAGGCGCTCCACGGAAACGGCCAGATGCACACCTCTTTTAGTGCCGAGCATGGTGTGGATTTCATCTATAATCAGGTAGCGTATGTTCTTTAATAAGTTCACAGCTTTCTTGGAGGTTAGCATTAAATAAAGGCTGT
>JAOABT010000298.1 GCA_026418215.1 Clostridia bacterium
AGGACCGTTACAGTCGCCATTTGGCTGCCGCAGAACTTCAGCTCCACGAGCTTTCCAACTCTGGCCGTTCCTCCGACCAGCAGGCCCTTTCGCCCGCCGAGCTCCATTTTATTGGCACATTTAACATCGCAATGCATGATGGCTTCAGCCTTGATGTCACCGCGAGCCTCTACATTGGTGCTTTCAATATATTTTGAAATAATATCTCCGCCTGCAATCAAAAGGCCTTTGCCGCCGCCAACCATGCCCCTCTTCAGCACAATGTTGCCGCCCGCCTTAAGAACAGCCCCCTCGACGACGCCGTTGACCTCAATGTTGCCTCCTGCCTCAATTTCAAAGCCTGCCAGCACATTGCCTCTGACCACTACGTTGCCAATGAATTTAATATTTCCTGTTGAGTTATCGACGTCTGCCTTAACCTCGTATGTAGAAAACACACTGATTTTACCATCAGCAAACATAACCTGTCCGTCGATTTCTGAAATCAGCTCCTGGCCGTCGGGACTTAATGTTACGTTGCGACCCTTGGGCAGAACCGCAGGGCGTCCGTCGATAGCCTTGAGTTCGGCTCCAACAAGATTCCTTCCGGATTTTCCCTGAACCGGCGGAACAAGCTCGGCGAGCTTTTGTCCTTTTGTAATGTTTTCAATGAGGTTTAAGTCCTTGTAGTTGACTGAGCCGTCCTCCATGATAACGGGCTTGCGGTCCTTCTTAATATCAATTAGATATTTAACCTCGCCGCTTTTACCGTTTTGGGCCGGAATGCCTTCGGCTACCAGCACCTGCATGTCATATACGGGATTAGCTGCCAGCAAGCGGATTTTTTCCTCTGACATACCAAAAACCACACCCTTTGAATAGAGTGCCTGGACGATTCCTTCAACGGTGGGCACAGCTCCGCCGCCTTCCGGAGAGGTCAAAACCACATAGGCTTTCATTTTGTCGGCAGAGACAATAGCTTCAATTGCTGCATCAATGCGTGCTTCTTCCTGCGCATCTGCTATTTTGACGGGATTCCCGTCAGCCCGTTTAACAGCATCGGAGATGATGCTGGCATTATAATTGTGAATTCTTTTTTTACGGATGAGATTCAAAACATCGGTTTCATTGGCTCTGTTTAAGAAGTCAACAGACCGAAAGACGGTGAGATATACACCGTCTTTTTCATATATAACGCTGAAAGTCTGTGTGTTTTTCTGTGCGATTTCGTCTGGCATGTAAAAGCTCCTTCATCGTATCGTCAGCTGGGATGTTGCGCCCCCGCCCTACATCCACCGGCTCATAGAATGGCGCTCTTTAGCCTTTCAAGCCTACCTCGCATTCTCATGATGGCCTTGGTATGAAGCTGTGATATTCTGGATTCAGAAACCTTCATAATCATACTGATTTCTTTCAAGGTCAATTCTTCATAATAATAAAGTGTCACAACAGTGCGCTCTTTTTCGGGCAGCTTGTCGATAGCATCGGCGAGTGTCTCCTTAAGCTCCACAACCTCCATACGCTGTTCAGGCTGGCTGGTGTCGCGATCGAGTGACAAAGGGTCAAGACCGGCTTCGTGGTTCTGCTCCAGATAGTCCTCAAGGGAGATCATTTGAGACATATTAACCTCTTGGAGCAGCTTGTTCAAATCGTCTGAGGAAATACCAAGTCTGTCCGCCACTTCCTGGTCGGTAGCCGAATGGCCAAGCTGGTTTTCAAGCTCAAAGTATGCTTTTTCGAGCTCCTTGCCCTTTTTGCGAAGAGAGCGCGGTGCCCAGTCCTGTTCGCGAATCGAATCTATAACAGCCCCTCTTATTCTTAAAGAGGCGTAGGTTTCAAACTTAACTTTCTTGGAGAGGTCAAACTTGTCAATGGCATCAATGAGTCCGAAGACACCATAGCCCACAAGATCATCATACTCAACATTAGAGCCGAAATAGATGCTTAAACGTCCGGCAACATACTTAACCAGATCGGCGTATTCAACGATCAATTGCTCCTTGATTGCCGGATCCCTGGTTTCACTATATTTTTTCCATAAATCCTGCTGCCTCTGTAAAGCAGATGCCGACATCTCTTAACCTCCAAATCCCTTTTCAGGGAGTTATCTTTTACGACTAGTCGTTGTTCAGTTCTTTTCTAATAAAATCTGCGACCGGCAGTGCATCAAATTCATCCTGCTCGGTACCATAGCCCAGATCAT
>JAOABT010000353.1 GCA_026418215.1 Clostridia bacterium
AGTCAATGTAATCCGTTTTTAGTCTTTCGAGCTGTGTTTTTAGAATACTCTCCATGCTCTTGCGGCTGGTTGCAAGATAGGGAGGAATTTTTGAGGCGATCAAAACCTTCTCGCGAATGTTGTTCTTATTCAGAATGGTTCCCAGAGCAGCCTCGCTTCCGGGATAGATATAGGCCGTATCAAAGTAATTGACACCCTGCTCGATGGCCATTAAAATCTGCTTCTCGGTGCGCTCCATATCAATGTGGCTGCCCTTGGTTGGAAAGCGCATGCAGCCGTAGCCTAAAATCGAGACCTTATCATTCATGCCTAGCTTTCGATATTGCATAAAACCTCTCTTCCTTAACCGACCAGTCAGTCGGTTCTGGCTCAATAACCATTAAATATTCTTTATCATTTGTTCCCAGTTTCCGTTGGTCTATAAAAATGTTATCGTTTGATGGCGTCCCAAAGAAGCGTAAAGGTTGTCTCGGTGAGCTCCGGGGCATTATCCTGCTGATCGCTGCCCATTAAGAAGAGTATGTTGGAGATGACGAGACCAATGATGCAGTTCAACAAAAGCTCCGGATCGATGTCCTTCAAGATTTCGTCCCTAACACCCATCTCGATGAGATCATAAATGACCTGAAAACGCTCTCGCCCCTCTTGTCTTGTGCTTTCAAGAATGCTGGCCGAATTGCTGAACTGCTGGAAAAACAGGAACTCCTGAGCGCATTCCAGCCCCCATTTCAGCAGGTTGCCATAGGCCCGCCTGATCTTGCCGCGGTAAGCCTTTTCGTTCTCAACGCCATCAAGCACCCGTTTCAGCATACTGTCCTTGCAGCGCAGATAAAGGTGGTTGATAAGCTCCTCCTTGGTGGAGAAGTAGTGAAAAAGCGTGCCTGTGGCCACACCGGCCTCCTTTGCAATCTGGGAGGTTGGCGTTTTATCAAAGCCGTAAGTGTTAAAAAGCTTAAGGGCTGCCTCAAGGATTTGCTCCTTTTTGTTCACTTTCATCACCTGTCATAAGTTTACAATAAACCGACTAATCAGTCAATATATAATTAATCTTGATAGTGCTAGTTATGTTCATATTTATGAAGATCATTCTATTGAGCCTCATCTATTGTAAAGCCAATGTGACTTTTTACAGTAAAACGCCTGCTCTTGTTAGGAGCAGGCGATGATCTTAATTATGGCATTCAACCGTTCCCGCATTCAGCTCTGAAGCTCAAGCCTATAACCGGCTATAAAGCATTCGATTCATAGATTTCCTTTATTCGAACACCTTTATTCTTTCCTCAAGCGGTGCATACTCCTTGTCTCCAGGGATCGGCTGTTTTGGAGTGCCGAAGAGCATCTGAGCGATGAGCTTCCAGCTCTTTGGTATGTCCCATTGCTTTTTTGAAAAAATTATAGCACGGTGAGAACCAAATCATAGACATAACCGGAAATAATGGCTCCGACAATGATGAAGGCAAGGTACAAGGCAATAGCGCGCTTTTTTAAGAAGGCTGAAATTCCTGCAATAACCCAGGCGCTGGTGGCAGACCCCGCAATCATGAAGGCCATCATGGCCCCCTCGCTGGCTCCGCTCTGAATAAGAGATTTGATAATCGGAATCGCAGAATCGGTCGTAATGTATAAGGGCAGGCCAATCAGTGTTGCCAGAGGTACAGCGCCGATGTTATGGGCACCAAGGAGTGCTCCGATGATGGAAGAGGGCACCAGCATATTGATTAGGGAGCCAATACCCACAAAGATGGCAAAATAGAGAATGATCTGTTTGACACCAATTTCATAACAGCCCTTGAGGAGCTCCTTCCACTTAATAGCCGATAGAAAACTCTTGCTCTTGTCAAAAAGAGACTTGCTAGAAGAAGCCTTTCTCCGAGCGTAAGTCCCTAGACCCGAAGAACTCAAGGCCATACCGGAAGCGCAGCAGAGAACAGGTTCTAGCACCGATTGGGGCTTCGATTCCTTCTTGCGATATACAGCCGTTTTTGCAGACTTGTAACGCTGTTTCTGTTCCTTTTTATCAGTTTGTGTTCCACAGCCGCAGGTTTTTTCAGCTGACAATACGGTGTTAGCTGTCTCTCTTGCACCCTCACCGCAGCCGCAAGCCTTAACCTCTGCCTTACCCGCAAATCGTGTCTGATTTTTAAGATAGGTTGTTCTTTTTTCAATGATATGAGTGACAAATCCTGAACCTAATCCAATCATAACGGAAGCCACCGTAAGCACTATAGCAAACCTTAAATTGAGGACACCGGCGATCACCACAAACCCGTCAGGGCTCATAAGGGGCGAGGATGTCAGGAAAGCCATAACAGGTCCCCAGG
>JAOABT010000470.1 GCA_026418215.1 Clostridia bacterium
AGATGTGTATAAGAGACAGACATTAAACATGGTTTGAAAATGGTTCATACCAATGGCGCTTGAAGCCTCAAACTGCCCTTTGTCAATGGACACAATGCCGCCGCGGACAATCTCGGACATATAAGCACCCGTGTTTATGGAAACAATCAGGAAGGCAGCTGACAGCTGATCCATGTTGAAGCCAAAGGCCAGCGCCGAGCCATAATATATAACCATGGCCTGCACAATCATTGGCGTTCCTCGGAAAAGCTCAATATAGCAGGATAACAGGAAATTCACCAGCTTCAGAAAAAACCTTTTGGCTCCCCGCTCAGGCATGGGTATGGTTCTGATAACACCTACCAATAGGCCAATGAGTGAGCCCAATATGGTACCAATAATGGAAATGAGCAGCGTCATTCCGGCACCGCGAAGGAACATCGGCCAATTTTTGGTGACGATTTCGACTATCCAATCAAAGCTCATATTTCTCCACCTTTTAAGTCAGAAACCGAATGCTTCGCTAAGTCTGCATCCGGTTTCAGGTAACACTCTTATTCGTTTAAGGCGACTACAATTACTTTACTGCAGGCTGATTCTTAATGGCAGCATCCATAATCTTTGTCTGCTCATCAAGGGAGATACCGTCAAGGACCTTGTTGATCTGCTCCTTCAAGGGGCTGCCCTTTGCAATACCGACAGCTATTGCGGTGTCGTCATCTGAGGTTGTAAAGCCGGTCTCAAATTCCACCATCTTGAAGTTGGGGTTGGCTGTTTCCGCACTCACACCCTCGGGGCGTTCAGAAACGTAACCGTCAATCATGCCCGATTCCAGAGCCACACGCATGGCCGGGAAGTTATCCATGGCAGACTGCTTGTTAACGCCGTCAATCTGGTCAATAACGGTATAATGGAAGGTATTGAGCTGAGCGGTTATTTTTGCGCCCTTGAAATCCTGAATGGATTTGGCATTTTCAAAGAAGCTTCCCTTTTTAACCACCATAACCAGATTGGATTTGTAATAGTTATTGGTAAAATCAATGGTCTTCTTGCGTTCAGCAGTGGGTGACATACCTGCGATAATGGCATCAATCTTGCCCGATGTCAGAGCGGGTACAAGTCCATCCCATTCGGTCTTAACGACAACAAGCTTCTTGCCCAGGCCAGCAGCAATTTTCTTAGCAATTTCAATATCGTAGCCGCCGGCATATTCTGCGTTACCGTCAATTTTAACGGCACCGTTGGAATCGTCAAGCTGGGTCCAGTTAAATGGTGCATATCCGCATTCAAGGCCAATTTTGAATGTACCGTCGTCAGCCTTCTTGCCGCAACCGGATAATAACACAGCCAAGACTAATGATACCGCAAGTAATAATCCTAATCTCTTCTTCATCACGAAGTTCCCCCTTAAGTTTTTAAACTAATATATCCGCCCAACAAAAAATGACCTGAGGATGAACTCAGGCCATTAACTGTACAGCTGCCCTAATTCCTCTCTTTTCCCCATTTGAGATAGCACAACTCAACAAAGCGGGAGTTTGTTGAGACAGCCCTGCAGCTCTTAACTGCAGATCCAGCAAGCAGTGCCGAGCACACTACAAGCTTCGGCGGTATTTCCTTCTCCTAAGCCTCATTGCTTACTCGAGCTCCTCAAAGGACTGTTAAATACCGCTCCTCTACCTCACTTTGAGAAAAGTGAGGTCTTATAAAATTGTTTAAATATAGTCTACCACCCAACATTGATATTTGTCAATTTGTGATGTTTTACTAATTATTTCGAGTTATTTTCATATGTAAGAGAAAATAACCAACGAGCCGGATAAGGGAAGTGGCGTGGATGCAGAAATCTAAAATAAAAATTTTCGGAGAAGAGTGAAATAGATGGATAATCAACGAAGACAGCAGCGTTTTACTTCTCTTTGAGCCTTTTTAGAGCCGTTATATTCAAGATTAATTAACGAGATTAATCGTTGCAGTCAATTAACAGTAAACAGGCTTATTCGCAAAAAATAGCGGGTTTCAATTTCTTGAAACCCGCTATTCATGTTGGTCGGAGTGACACGACTTGAACGTGCGACCCCTTGCACCCCAAGCAAGTACTCTAATCCACCTGAGCTACACCCCGACAGCGACAAAACATATTATAATGCATATTCCTGATTACCGCAATACCTTTTTAAATAAAATTTACAAAGGCTCAAATGCTTTATTGATGAGCCTTACAACATGCTTTCACCAAAAATACCTAAAATTTACTCCCCCGATCGTACCGCTACCGTTGGAGCTAAAAGAATCCGCTGTTCAAATAAGCCCCAGCTTTTTAAGTACTTCTTCGACCTTAGCCGTGTCAATGGGCTTGGAGGCATACGCCTCGCAGCCGTACTCAAAGGCAGTCTGTACATACTGGGTTTCACCAAGTGCAGTGGTCATCATAATCTTGACGCGTTTGTCAGGTGTTATGCCCTTCTGCTTCTCGATATCGCGAATGGCCTTTAAAACCTTGACACCGTCAATCTTGGGCATCATAATATCCAGGCAAATAAGGTCATAGGGTTTTCCTTCACGCATAGAGAGCATGTAGGCGTCAACAGCCTCCAAGCCATCTACAACCATGTCGCATTCACCGTAGCGAGAGAGAAATTTACTTAAAAACTTTCGACTGATAAAATCATCCTCAGCAATTAAAAACTTAAGCATAAAAAGCCCCCTATAATACTCATTATTCCACTGATTTTTTATAGGTCAAGAATTCCTCTTCAAGTATCCCGCAGTATTTTAGGATATCCGCATCATTACCACGCCGAACGGCCAGCTCTATCTTAAAAGTCGTATCCTTAAGCTCCTCGGCTTCAATCTCCTTGAACATCTCCTTAAGCCTGTGGGCAATCAGCTCAACCTTTTTGAAGTTACCGTCCAACGAGGCCTTGAGCTGATCTATTTCGCCCGATATGAATGCTAAGTCTGCACGGTGGGCCCCTCCTGATTTAGCCGGAAGAGCTTGTGTAAAGGTTACATCTCCATTGGTATTGATGGCAATCCGTTCGTTAAAGCTAAGATGTGGGTCAGGACTTGCCTTGGTAAGCCGTTCAATGGCGCGGATAAGCTCTTCGATCCTGACGGGCTTGGAGATGTACTCATCCATACCCAGGGACAGGAATTTCTCTCTGTCACCATGCAGTGCAAAGGCCGTTAGGGCTATGATCACAGCTTTCGAAGCCGTCTCACGGGCTCTGATGCGCTTTGTGGCCTCTATGCCATCCATTCCCGGCATTTGAATATCCATGAGTATAACGTCATAGTGAACCTTTTCATGGAGCTCCAAAGCCTCAAAGCCATTTTTTGCAACATCAACACCGAAACCTTTTTCCTTCAAAAGCCTTGAAACAACTGTCTGATTTACTACATCGTCCTCTACGAGAAGAATCTTTAGAGGCGATAGCGATATATTTCTGTTAAGTACCTCGCCTTTAGGTTGAACCGGCTTGTTGCCAACCTCGAGTGCAAGCGAGAAGAAAAAGGTGCTTCCCTTGTTTTCAACACTGTCGAACCCTATCTTTCCACCCATCATCTCAACAAGCTGCTTGGAGATAACGAGTCCGAGGCCTGTGCCTCCAAATCGCCGCGTGTAGGAGCTGTCAGCCTGACTGAAGCTTTTAAAAAGCTTTTCATGGCTGGCCTTAGGAATGCCGATACCCGTATCCTTAACCTCGAAAAGCAGGCCTACCGTATCCTCTTCATGGCTCTTTTTCTGTATGTTGAGCGTGACCCCTCCGGTCTCGGTAAATTTAATCGCATTACTCAGCAAATTGTTCAAGACCTGCTGGATACGTTTGGGGTCCCCATTGAGATATTGGGGAATGCCCGTGGAAAGATTACTGCTAAAGTCAAGGCCTTTGTTAGCCGCCTGCCGGCTGTGCGCCCTGCAGGTATCCATAATGAGCTTGCGGATGTCAAAGTCTACATTTTCTATGTTGAGCTTGCCTGCTTCCATCTTCGAGAAATCAAGAACATCATTGATCAGGTTCAGGAGCGTTGATGCACAGTTTTTTGCCGTGTTGAGATTATCCTTCTGCTCCTCGTCAAGGCGGGTCTCCAGAGTGAGGTCAATCATGCCCATCATGCCATTAAGCGGCGTCCTGATCTCATGGCTCATATTGGCCAGGAATTCGCTTTTTGCAATATTAGCTGATTCGGAGATTTCCTTGGCTCGCTTTAGCTCCCTTTCAGCCCTCTTTCGTTTACTGATATCATCAATAATCATAACAATATTGTTTTTCTCAGGGCTATAGAGTGCCAGCGAAAACCAGCTGTCCATGGTTTTGGAATAGCCTTCCTGAATCATATGGCTTCCGCCGGTGGTAGATATTTCTGTCATAATGGACATCAAAGCGGAGAGCTCCTGCCTGAAATCTGGCAAAACCTCAGTATACCGTTTACCTAAAAGGTTCTCCCTCTTCAAGCCGGTCATCTTTTCAAAAGCGGGGTTTACCTCAAGAAAGACCGCGTCCACGATATTCCCGTTCTCGTCGGGTATGACCTGGCTGTACGTGTAGCCGCTATGTAAATTTCTAAATAGCGAGCGATACTTCTCCTCACTTTTTCTTAAGGTAATGAAGGCCTGCTTTCGTTCGGTGATATCCCTCACAATGACCGCCAAATGTCCCGGTGAAGGCGAGTAAGCCGACAGCGAGAACCATCTTTTCACTTTTGTGATAAAAAGCTCATTGATATGAAAATGATGCTGCTTGTTATTCCGTTTAAAGTTCAACCTTAGCTCATGAATCAGGCATGACCCCATGACGGGATAGTGCTCGATAATGTTCTTACCCAGAATGCTGTTCCCATCGGCATTCATGACAATTTCGAAGGCTGCGTTGACCTCAAGAAATTCAAGATCGCAGGGCTCGTTGTCCTCGTCAAAAATGATGCGATAAAAGCTGAAGGCATCATTCATATTCCAGAAGAGGCTTTGGTATTTGGATTGGCTTTCCCGGATCAAAAGCTCATTCTTCTTGCGGTCTGAAATATCACGTATGACTCTGACCATGACCTCCCGGTTTCCTATGGTTGCTGATTGGGAGCTCACCTCCACAGGGATAGCCGTACCATCTTTTCTATAATGCGTAGTCTCAAAACAGCTGCCTTGCAAGGTCATGGGGTCCATTTCGCCGAAATGCGACCCTCGAAGATCATAAATGGACATTCCAAGCAGTTCCTGATAGCTGTATCCGTAAGTGCTTACCGCAGCCTCGTTTGCTTCCAGAATGGAGCCGTCATGACCAACAAAAAGGATGATATCGCGTGTCTTCTCGGAAAAAATTTTATAGCGCTGCAGGATCTCATCGGCCAGCTTCTTCTGATGAACATCCAAGCCCATACCGATATAGCCGTTGAATTCTCCGTCTATGTCGTAAAAGGGCCTGTTCAGGGATTGAAACCACCGGTATTCACCGCTGTGGTGAAGGATTCTCAATTCAAATTCAAAGGGCTTTCTGCTTATGACCGCGGATTCATACAGGCTTCGCATGAGTAAAGCATCATCCGGATGGATACAAACCGTCCAATTTTTTTCAAGCAGCTCCTCTCGGGACAATCCGGTGAATTCACAGCCATTGCGATCGATGTAGACAAGCCTTCCCTCGTTATCCACCCTCCATATAACAGCGGGAAAGTTTTGAAACAGATTAAGATAGAACTCACTCATCTTCCGGGAATTTATCTCACTGATTTTTGACTCGGTGATGTTCTCAAGGGTTAGAAGAGCATGCTTTTGATCATTTGCCAAGATAGGGTTGATGCTGATGAGGAACCAGAATTCCCGTTCCTTTTCGTCTTGTATAAACACCTGACGAATTTCCTGACGTACGGTGGAAAGACCCTCACGAAGGGCCTTCAGGCAGCCAAGCCTCACCTGGCAGGACAGACAGCCCTCCCCCTCACCGCAGCCGTACTTGAGACTTTTTCTGCAGCTGAAGCCATCTCCAAATCTCCTGCCCATAATGGTTTCACGTTTGAGGCCCAGGTATGAAAGCGCAGTATCGTTGATTTTAACAATCTGTCTTAATTCATTCAATATCACCATTCCGGCCGGAGCCGTATCAAATATTAGCTGAAAATCCAAACGCAAGTTGTCCACGATGAGCACCTCTTTTATTCATTAAAGCCAACTGCACAGCAATCTGGGGATCTGATCCAGAGAGGCCTGCTTTTCAACGGCACCAAGGTCAAAGGCCACCTTGGGCATACCGAAAACCACCGAGGATTTTTCATCCTGTCCGATAGTTCTGGCACCCTTCCTTCGCATGGTCAAGAGCCCTTTGGCACCGTCATAGCCCATGCCGGTTAAGAGAATACCTATGGTTTCTCCGCCGGCCTCCCGTGCAACGGATTCAAATAAAACATCCACTGAGGGGCAGAAACCATTCACCTTATCACCCGGCGAGATATCAACCTTAAGACCCTCAGCGCATCTCTTCACACGCATGTGGAAATTCCCCGGTGCAATGAGCACCGTATTAGGCCTGATCATATCGCCTGAGGCTGCCTCTTTCACCGTAAAGGGAGTCTGACGAGACAAGCGCTCTGCAAACATGGCTGTGAAAACCGGCGGCATATGCTGAACTACGACCATCCCGGGCATATTGGGCGACAGCCCGCTAAGAAGATGATGTAAGGCTTCGGTCCCCCCTGTTGACGCACCTATGGCAATAAGCTTTTTTGTGGAGGTATGGCTGGCCTGTGTTGCCTGCGAAAGCTTCGGTCCGATCTTTAGCGAAACCTGTGAAATGGCGGCAATACGGATCTTATTGGCCAAGTCCTGAATAAAGGCTTGAAC
>JAOABT010000563.1 GCA_026418215.1 Clostridia bacterium
GTGCTTGAATATAACCGTATGTATGGCGGAAGAAACAGTATAGATGTACAAGTCAGTGAGCTAAGGAATTAAGCGCTCGTTGAAGGATGGAGAAAGAATGAACAGTGTTTTTGAAGAGATACGCAAGCAGATCGTATCCAGTACGAAGGATGCGTTCTTAGCGTGTGAGAAGAAGGGAACCCTTCCTGCCATTGAATTGCCTGAAATGGTTGTGGAGGTTCCCCGCGAAAGAGGCTTCGGCGATTTTTCTACCAATATTGCCATGCAGGTTGCCAAGCAGGCCAAGCTCGCGCCAAGGAAAACGGCAGAGCTTTTACTGAGTGAGTACCAGTTTTCCGGAACCTATATTGACCGCGTTGAGATAGCCGGACCAGGCTTTATCAATTTCTATCTCAACAAGGAATGGCTGTATGATTCGCTTAAGCTTGTTCAGCAGAAAAAGGAGCGCTATGGCGAGGTTGAGGTCGGTAAGGGCATCAAGGTGAATGTTGAATTCGTCAGCGCCAACCCCACAGGCCCCTTGCACATGGGCAATGCACGCGGCGGTGCGCTCGGCGATTGTATTGCAAGCGTTCTTAAAAAGGCAGGATATGAGGTTACCCGCGAATTCTATATCAATGACGCCGGTAATCAGATCGAACGCTTTGGCATGTCTTTGGAAGCACGCTATCTTCAAGCCCTAAAGGGTGAGGATCAGGTGGAATTCCCCGAAGACGGCTATCACGGCGAAGACATTATTGAACATGCCAAGGCCTATATTGAACAGTACGGAGATTCGCTCCTCCATAAGACTCCGGAGGAAAGACGCCAGATTCTGGTTGATTACGCGCTGCCTATTAACATTCAGAGGATCAAGTCAGCGCTGGCCACCTATGGCATTGAATATGACGTCTGGTTTTCCGAGAAATCTCTCCATGAAAGCGGAGCAGTTGCTGAAACGGTCCAATTCCTCAAGGATAATGGATTCACCGTTGAAAAGGAAGGCGCTATCTGGTTAAGTGCCGAAAAGCTGGGCCTCGAGAAGGATGAGGTGCTGGTCCGCAATAATGGCGTTCCAACGTATATGGCAGCCGATATTGCCTACCATCGCAATAAATTCATCACACGTCAGTTTAACTGGGCCATCGATCTTTGGGGAGCTGACCATCATGGTCATGTAGCCCGCATGAAGGCTGCGATGACGCCGTTCGGAATCAAGAGCGAGCAGCTCGAAGTCGT
Organism: Clostridia bacterium; assembly: GCA_026418215.1. Lineage (GTDB taxonomy): Bacteria > Bacillota > Clostridia > DSM-8532 > DSM-8532 > DTU059. Next base: position 1,219 of record JAOABT010000563.1, read on the forward strand.
TCTTTTCCAGCTTGTTCGTCTCTATCGTAACGGAGAAATTGCAAGAATGTCCAAGCGTACGGGTAAGGCGATTTCTCTCGGAGACCTTCTCGAAGAAGTCGGCCGTGATGCCGCAAGGTTCTTCTTTAACCTGAAGACCTCCGGAAGCCATTTGGATTTTGATTTGGATCTGGCTGTGAAGCAGTCCAACGACAATCCGGTTTTCTATGTTCAGTATGCCCATGCTAGAATATGCAGTATTCTGCGTCGTTTAGCCGAAGAGGAGGGTGTTGTACCCAAATCCTTTGATCAGGTGGATCTGACGCTTCTTAAGGAAAAGGAAGAAGAGGAGCTCATGAGAAGGCTGGCCGAATACCCCGAAGAGGTCACGCTTTCAGCGAAATCTCTTGAACCCAGCCGCTTGACCCGTTACGTTATGGATGTTGCCGCAAGCTTCCACAGCTTCTACAATGCCTGCCGTGTTAAGGGCGAGGAGGAAGGCCTCATGATGGCCCGCCTGCTTTTGGTAGACTCAACTCGAATCGTTATTAAAAACGTTCTTGAGCTCATACGCATCAGTGCCCCTGAAAAAATGTGAAAAACCACAGACATTTATACAATGAACCTGTATTAATGAGAGGAGATACACCCCATGAGTCTTTTTGCTGAATGGCAGAAAAAGCTTGATACACAGCGCGATAGTGCTGCCAATGAGAAGTTTTTTGAGAATTATCTCGCGAAGGAGACCGAGGCCTATAAGGCAATTTTAGGTTCCAACACCACTGTTTTGGAAGGCCGGCTTGCCGATCTTGCCAAGACCTATGGCATGGATAACCTGACTTTCATCGGCTTCCTGGATGGCATTAATACCAGCCTTGAAACCGAGCTTGATTTGGATGCCCTGACCGAGGAAAGTGAAATCAAAGCAACCATCGTGCTCGACAAGCTCTACTATAATATGCTGAACGCCAAGGCCCACTGGCTTTACGAGCTGAAGGAATGGGATGCCCTTTTAACGACGGAACAGCGCGCCGACATCAAAAAGCAGTATAATGAAGATCACCGTGCAGTGAGTAACAAGGTTGGACGAAACGATCCCTGCCCCTGCGGCAGCGGCAAGAAATACAAGAAGTGCTGCGGTTGATAATAGCTTAAGCCGGTTTCATCCAAGGTAGTTAGCAAAGTCTCCGCGGGACTCTTCTTTAGATTCCTCGGAGACTTTATCATTTTGGGTCATTGTTCAGCGTCCCAGTTACAACGGGTCGCTCATTGCTGCAAAATCCTGTGGGGACTGAACTCAGGAAACGCTGTCTACTTAACGGGTCGAGCCATAGTGTGGCGTCCCAGTTACAACAGGTCGCTCATTGCTGCAAAATCCTGTGGGGACTGAACTCAGGTCCGCCACTTAAATAACGGGTCTAGTCATTGTTCAGCGCTCCGCGCTGCTTAATAGAGGAGGCATTTATGCTCAAAGTAACAAATTTGTCAAAGAAATACGAGAAGGTCCATGCTGTTAAAAAGGTATCCTTCGAGGTGAACGCCGGGGAAATCGCTGTTCTCCTGGGGCCGAACGGTGCAGGCAAAAGTACCACCATCAAATCCATAGCCGGTCTTTTACGTTTTGAGGGCAAGATCGCCATTAACGGCAAGGAAAACAAAAGCGTGGAAGCCAAGCGCGTATTCGGCTATATCCCTGAAGCCCCGGCGCTATATGATTCCCTCTCCGTTTGGGAGCATCTGGAGTTCATTGCAAGAGCCTATGGCCTCAAGGATTGGGAGGATACGGCCAATGCCCTTCTGACCCGTTTTGATATGGACGATAAAAAGACCAAGGTGGGCAAGGAGCTCTCCAAGGGTATGCAGCAGAAGGTCAGCATTTGCTGTGCACTTCTGATCAATCCTAAAATGGTCATGTTTGACGAGCCTATGATCGGTCTCGATCCCAAGGCCATCAAGGAGCTCAAGGACCTGTTCGTCGAGCTCAAGAACTCAGGCTGCGCGATTTTAATCAGTACCCATATCATTGATTCGGTTGATGAAATGTGGGATAAGGTGCTTATCATGAATAAGGGTGAAATCGTCTTCAATCGTACAAGATCGGATATGATGGCGAGCGGCGAATCCCTTGAGCAGATCTTCTTCGAGGTAACAGAAAAAGAGGAGGCGACCGCATGAGTCCGTTACTCTTCATCATACGCAAGACACTGAAGAACATCATCAAGAGAGCCTTTAAAAAGCCTGTCGTCCTTATTGGCTACATCATCGTGATTCTATTCTTTGGTGCAGCACTCTTTGGCACGCTGAAAATGCCAAGCGGCATGGTGCGCAAAGGCTCCCCGGAGTTCTTTACCGGCATCATGGTGCTTGTTTTCGCCGTGCTCAATTATACAACCCTTAAGCTGGGTATTGAGAAGGGCAGCACCTATTTCCGCATGTCGGACGTCAATCTGGTGTTTACATCACCTATCAAGCCCAACCATGTGCTCCTGTACGCTTTTATCAAGCAGATAGGGGGAACCTTCCTGCTTTTGTTTATTGCCTTTTTCCAGATCCCGAACCTAAAGAACAACTTTGTCATGCAGGATAACGGCGTTCTTATGATTATGCTGGCCGTTGTGGCATACGCATTGTCCTATCCACTCATCAGTATGGTTATCTATTCCTGGACTTCTCAGGCTAAGGCCCGTAAGAAGCTCATGAAGAACATTTTTGATATCGGGGCTGCAATCATTGCTTTGCTTTTCATACTGAGCGTATCCCAGACCCGTGACTTCGGAGCCTCTATTAATGCGGTCTTCAACCACCCAATCGCAAAATACTTCCCGGTTATCGGGTGGACCGGCTCCATAGCCTCTGCTGCTGTTACAGGCTTCACAACCGAATTTTGGGTAGGCGCCTCTGGTATGCTGCTGCTTATTGTGGGCTCCTCGATCGCCCTTTATAAAATGAACCTCGATTATTACGAGGATGTTCTCGAAGGCACCGAATACATGGAGGCCGCTTTAAAAGCAAAGCGCGAAGGCCGAAACATCATGTTCAATGCCAAGGTCAAGGAAAAGGTCAACCAAAAGCTCGGCGGAACAGGTGCAGGTGCCATCTTTAGCAAGCAGCTCTTGGAGATCAGAAAGACAGCCTATTTCCTCTTTTTTGACAGGCTATCGGTAACCGTAATCCTTTCGGCTCTGATTTTCAACTTTGTTATGCCGACAGAAGCCAAGGTTTTTTCGCTTGCGTTGATCCTATTCTTTGCCCTTTACATGCTGCTGCTCTTCCAGGTTCAGGGTCGCCTCGGTACCGAGCTGGATAAGCCCTATATTTTCCTTATCCCGGCAAGTTCCTCGGAAAAGCTTTTCTACACAACGCTTTCCGAGCATGTTAAGAACCTCTTTGATGCCTCTCTGCTGTTTATTTTTGCGGGTGTTCTTTTTAAAGCCTCCGTCCCTGTCATATTGGCATGTATCGTCGCGTATGTTGCTTTTGGAGCAGTTTTCGTCTACACAGACGTACTCAACCGAAGGCTGTTTGGGGGGATTCACAGCAAAGGGCTTCTCATTTTCATCAAGATCATTGTCTCCATCCTTATCCAGATTCCGGGCGGGGTTGCGGCAGGCTTTGTCTTTGCGGCAACAGAAAGCGAAGTTCTGATGATTTGCGCGCTTGGCGCCTGGAGCCTTGTGCTGGCCATTACGTTCTTCCTGTTCTCCTCGGGTATACTCAATAATCTTGAAGCTGCTGATTAAGTGAGGTCATATGATCATTCGTTTTGCTGAACAGGGTGATTTGCAGGGCATTATGAGCCTATACGACATCCTTGTACCCGATGATGCTAAAGCGTCTATAGACGACCTTTCGAAGGTTTGGGAAAGCATCATGCAAAACCCCGAAACCTACCGGTACGTGGTTGCGGAGGATCAAGGCAGGTTGTTAGCAACGTGCAATATAGCCATTGTTCCCAACCTGACGCGTGGAGCAAGGCCATATGGCATCATTGAGAATGTCGTGACTCATCCGGATGCTAGGAGAAGGGGCTGCGCTAAGGCCGTTATGGAAAAGGCTTTGGGTTTTGCCCGAGAAAACAACTGCTACAAGGTCTTTCTCTTAAGTGGCAGCCACCGAAAAGAGGCCCATGCCTTCTATGAGGCCATCGGATTCGATGGAAATACCAAGCGGGGCTTTACCTACGATATGAAATAGTAAGGTAGGAAACAGGCTTAGCACTTTAAATATGGCCATGCTGCTTGCAGAAATACTAGCATGCTTTCTACTTGTACGATTTAATAGGGTTTCAATGAATAAACGGCTGTCTCAAGTTTTTTGAGCAGCCGTCTGTTTTTGATTACCTTTAGTAGCTTATCTGGATGTCTCATTTTATATAGTTTACTGCTTTGTCTGTAACAAACTCAGCAACCATTTGTGACAGCTTATCCAGCTCTGCAGGGTCTACCTTATCGGCTGTGTCCTGTTCGGAGTGAATGAAGGATAGAATATCTCTTTCACCAATGGTGACAGCGGGTATACCCGCATCGGCAAAAGGGATATGATCGCTTTGATAGGATTCAAGACCGGGAACGTTCTTGAGGCCATAGGCGTTAAGCCCGCCGTAGAGTTCATTGATAAAGCCGCTATCTCTCTGGGTATTCCCGATAACCATATAGGAGTCGTCTCCGTTCAACCCTACGCAGTCGAGATTAATAGCAAGGCTATGCTTATAAGTCTTCTTTACCTCTTCTGCAAAGAAGGCGCTTCCAATGAGCCCCCGTTCTTCGCCGTCGAACGCGCATATCAGAATATCAAAGTCGGGGCTTGTGTCTTTATAAGCGTTACGGAGCCTTTCTGCAAGCCTCAGAAGGGTGTAGGTACCGCTTGCGTTGTCCAGCGCGGCCGTATCGTTATGGATACCGTCATAATGAGCCGAAAGAATGAGGCAGCTTTCATGACTTTTGCCAGGTATCAACCCAATTACGTTGTTGCCATCAGTGGTTTGGATATCGGGGCTTTCCTCTACCATCACGTCCAGATAAGCCTTACCGTCATAAGCCTTCAGCTTAGTAATGAGAGTAGGGTCCAGAAACATTTGAAGCGCTGGAGCTGCTCCCCTTTGGTAAGATTTATACAAACGTGATTGAGGGTGAATATAGCCTGTATTAGGATTATTTTGCGTGCTGTCATTCTGGTCATTGCTTTCGTCTACGATTAAGAGGGTTTTTTCGTCGGGATTGGCCGGGGCTTGATAAACGACGCGGTATTTGCCATCATAGGCTTTTCCGGGTGCTATTGAGTAATCGGCTGACCGGGCAAGCGTGAGGCTGTTTTCACCGGGTATCCTCATAATCACAGTGGAAGCGCCTCTCTTTGTTGAGTTGACAAATACAGGGTCTAGATAGCCCTCCTTGTAGGGTTTTAAATCAAGGGCTTTGAACAGCCCGCAGATTTCTTCCTGAGCCTTAGTGTTTCCGCTCTGCCCCATGACACGCCCCTTAAGCTCTTGTGAGCAGAGCTTTTTGAAAACCTCTTCTGTCACCACGGTCGGGGTCGTTTCAGCTTGGATGCTTTTAGATGGAGTGGCTTTGGCAGCGGCTGAAGCTGAAGGTGCTTGACTGTTGAGGGTTGAACCTGGTGGGCTTTGCGAGGAAAGAGGTTTCGGGGGATTGCCTCCACAACCGGTTAACAGGATGCAGAGGAAAAGA
>JAOABT010000028.1 GCA_026418215.1 Clostridia bacterium
ATTATATCAAGGCCGGCATGACAGGCTGGGCACAGGTCAACGGCCTTCGCGGGGACACCTCCATTGATGAACGTATTTCCTATGACAACTACTATATCCATCATTGGAGCATCTGGATGGATATCAAGATTCTGTTTCTCACGGTCATTAAAGGCTTTATCAACGTAAACGCTTATTAGGCTTTGTTTAGCTAGGAGGGTCGATGAAAAAGCTCCTGCTCATTGCGGAATGTCTTTCGGGCGGCGTCAGGCGGCATGTTTTGGACCTCTTGAACGGTTTGGATACAGCTAAATATCAGATTACCTTTCTTTATAGCTCCAATCGCGCCGACAGTGTGTTCCTTAAGGAAATGGAAGAGCTAAGGAAGAGGATAAACCTTATAGAGGTAAAGTTCTTGCGCCGTGCCATTCATCCCTATCATGACTATCTCGCGTATCGTCAGATACGGAACATCATAAGAAAAGTCAAACCGGATATTGTGCATTGCCACAGCTCCAAAGCGGGCCTGGTGGGAAGGCTTGCGGCCAGGCGCGAAAAGGTGGCAACCATACTCTACACGCCTCATGCCTATATGTTTCAAAGTCCCGAGCTAAGCCAATGGAAAAGGAAAAGCTACGCCCTTGCGGAGATGATGCTGAGCCGCTTGGCAACGACGTTCACCCTTAATGTTTCAAAGGGTGAAAAGGAAATGGCTCTTTCCTGCAAGCTGGACAGGGCGGAAAAATTTATGGTGATCCCGAACGGTATTCCGAGAGAGAAGGAGGAGCCCGATAAACAGGCTGTTCGAAAGCAGTTAGGTCTTCCCGAGGGAATAAAAATCGTGGGCTGCGCGGCGCGTTTTGATAAGCAGAAGGACCCGCATACATTTATCAGAATTGCCGAGACTATGTTTGAAAGGCACCAGGATATTCTCTTCTGCTTTATTGGCGACGGAGAATATCTGGATGAGCTTAGAAAAAGGGTCACAGAAAAGGGCCTTGAGAAAAGGATACTGCTTCCGGGCTTCAGAGCCGATGCGGCCAAGTGGCTGGAAGCCTTTGATGCCTATCTTCTAACGTCGCTCTATGAAGGGCTTCCCTATGCCCTCATTGAAGCTCTGCGGGCAAGACTTCCCATTGTGGCGACACGTGCAACGGGAAATACGGAGCTTGTTAGCGATGGTGTCAACGGGTACCTTTTTGAGCTTAGAAACAGCGAGGATGGCGCTTTCAAACTGGACATGCTTCTAAAGGACGCTGCAAAGGCAAGGAGCATGGCAGAGGAAAGCTACAGGCTCTATGTAGAAAACTATAGCCTTAAAAGTATGCTTGCAAGACTTGAAGCTGTTTATGATGCCATCCCGGTAAGCGCCGACGCAATGAGGTGGATGCCATATTAATCTACATCGCAGTTTATTTGATTCTGAGTTTTATCCTATTTATTGCCGACCAAGCAGCAGGGGCAGAACAGAAAAAGGCTGTTCCCTATGCACTGCTGCTGGTTGCTGTCGTCCTTTCGCTGTTGGCCGGATTTCGGGACTTTAGTGTCGGCACAGACACCGCCATGTACGCCAATCGTTTTACGACCATCTCCGGGATGAGTGATTTTCTGCAAGCTATAGAGCTTTATGGGGATGAGCCGGGTTACCTGCTGTCGAACTATCTTATCGGGCGGTTTACCGGAAATCCCCATGTTTACTTCTTTATACTGGCACTGGTGACGCATTCCTTCGTGATCAAAGCGCTATATGACCATCGTGCGAAAATCAATATGACCTTTGGTTTCCTGGTTTACCTGTTGGTTTTTTATCAGCTCTCCTTTAACTACCTTCGTCAGTGTGTGGCAATGGCCATCTTTTTCTATGCCCTAAAATATTTTCCCGGAAAGAAGCTAAGAAAGATCCTTTTATGGACCACTGCGGCCACAGCTTTCCATTACTCGGGCGTTACGCTGATTTTGCTTTACGCCTTGTATCGGCTTTTTACCAGTAAGTATAAGCGAATTGGCTATGTTCTGGTTTATGGCGGTCTGATGGTTTTCTTTATCTATTTTAAAGAAATCCTTGTTTTCGTTATGCACCTGGTTCCACCGCTTAATAAGCCTAAATACCTTTTATATATCCAGGGAGCCGCCGGCTATACGATCGGGTACTTAAGCCTGATGATCAAAGCGCCCATAGCGTTGTTTCTGATGCTTTTTCATAAGGAGCTTGAGAAAAGAAACCCATTTAATCTCTTCCTCGTCCAGATGGTTCTTCTAGACCTTGTTTTTTCTCAAATCGGCCAGATCGCACCTCAGTCCCATCGTATCAGTCTTTATGCCGAATACGCTAAAATGCTGGTCATTCCCCAATTTACGGCAATCTTCCGGCATAAAGCCTACAGATGGGCCGTATGGGGGCTGACCATGCTCTATCTGATTGCGTTCTGGTACATTTTCTTTATTTACAAAAACTATAATCACACGTATCCCTTTATCTTTTCGCTGACATACTAGAGAGGGGTATTGCCATGAAGCTCAAGGTATCCATCATCATAGGCCTCTTTAACGAGGAAAAGAATATTGATCGCTGCATGGAATCTGTCATGAGCCAGACGCTGTCAGATTTTGAATGTATCCTCTGTGATGACGGCTCGAAGGACATGACCTATAAGAAGGCTAAAAATTGGGAGGCCCGGGATTCCCGTATCAAGGTCCTCCAAAACCTAAAGAACAGCGGGTTGGCCGCAACGTTGAACCACTGCCTGGCAGTGGCTTCCGGGGAATATGTGGCTCGCATGGATGCAGACGATATTGCAGCACCCGAGAGGCTTGCCGCACAGGTGGAATTCTTGGACAAACATCTCGAATATGCTTTTTGCGGCAGCAATGTACGGTTGTTTGACCATACCGGGATTTGGGGAGAGAAAGCCTTTGCTGAAAGGCCGGAAAAGAAGGAACTCCTTTGGTGTTCCCCTTTCAGACACCCGACGCTGATGATTAGAAAATCAGCCCTGGATGAGGTCGGCGGCTATCGTGTGGCATGGGACACAACCCGGACCGAGGATTATGATCTGTTTTTCAGGCTCTATGCCAAGGGCTTCAAGGGCTATAATCTGCAGCAAAGCCTGCTGGATTATTACGAAGGGCGGGAAAGCTATCAGAAGCGCAAATTCAGATACCGTGTACAGGAAGCCTCTATACGATTTAAGGGCTATAGACTGAACCATATGCTTTTAAGAGGGTTTCCGCTGATCCTGAAGCCTGTGCTCGTTGGGCTGATTCCGCCTTTTATACTGAAGCGCATGCGTAGGAACAAGTACGGCAGCTCGTCCATCATTACACTGGGATGAGAGAAGGGTGACTATGATACCAAGGACCATCCACTACTGCTGGTTTGGCGGGAAACGAAAGCCTCCGGCGGTCGAGCGCCTGATCGGGAATTGGCGCTTAAGGCTTCCTGAATACCGGATAATGGAATGGAACGAAGAAAACTTTAATGTGGAGAATATAAAGTTTTCAAAAGAAGCCTACCAGCATGGGAAATTTGCCTTTGTAGCTGATATTGCCCGCCTTATAGCCCTCGAAGCATATGGCGGCATCTACCTGGACACCGATGTGGAGG
>JAOABT010000030.1 GCA_026418215.1 Clostridia bacterium
GTCAGATGTGTATAAGAGACAGCCTCTACCATCTGCACATGGAAGACAGGATGGATGAAATCAAGGGCACGATTGTAAACGTCATTCCGTGCATGATGCCCTATATCATCTCCATGTTCCAGCCCCGTGCCATGAGCGACAGACCAAAGGTCGTACCCGAGGGGTCAACAAACTTCGCCATGATCAGCCAGTTTGTTGAGATACCTGACGATATGGTTTTCACCGAGGAATATTCGGTACGTGCTGCGAGAATGGCGGTTTACCAGCTGATGGGCATCAATAAGAAAATTTGTCCGGTCACACCCTACAGCCGCGATATCAAGGTGCTGTTTAAGGCGCTGGTAGCGGCTTACCGCTAAATAAAAAGGCAAAGTAAAGGGAGCACTTCTTAATTATCGGAATTGAATACTACTCAGTAAACAAGGCGTTTGTAGGGATACAGGCGCCTTGTTCTGCATTTGTGAGCGCTATGCTTAGTATGTTAGTTTCCTTGCAGCTTGCCAATATTGGTGCTTTTTGTCGAAACTTGCTGAAATGAGGGAGATATGATAGACTATAACTAATTGATAACAATTATCAAAAAGAAAGGGAGATTGGCTCAAGAACAGCTGGAGGACAAGCTATGCGGACGCAAGAGTACAGGTTCAAGTTTTACTTGAATGCAACGCACTATGTCAATCTGAATACAAGCTCAAAAGTACACCCTCACACCTGGGAGATCGTTTTGTTCATCCGGAAGACCGAGGAGGGCTTTGTTCAGTTTACCCAGCTTGAGGCTACCCTTAAGAAATATCTGGTTCTTTATGAGGGAAAATACCTGAATGCGGTACACCCCTTCCAGGCCATAGAGCCTACACTTGAGAATATCGGTGTGGTGTTCTTTGACAGTATCAAGGCCATTCTCGAACCCACAGGCTGGGAGCTTCAAAGACTCGAAATAAGTGAGAACCCAAGCAGAACCTTTATTATCAGCAGTTTGGAAAGCTTACTGGAGCATGATTTTAAAGGCGGACGAAACGCATCTGCTTACGAACAGATGTCCTTCTTCGGCTTTGACAAAGCCTTGCAGGAGGCGGCCAGCACCACCCAAGCATCCGCTTCCACTCAAGGACATGGAAACGTTCAGGACATGCCCGTAAAGGTTCAGGATGAGCTTCTTGGAGACATTGAGGCTGTTGATGAAGCGCCTCGAAAAGGCTCTATGGCCGATTTCGCCCTCAAGCTGTCAGAACAGTTTGAAGCAGAAAGACTCACGAAGAGATACAGCTTGGAGGGACAGAATGCATCCGGCCTTTTAAGCGGAGGTTCAAAGCCCAAGCCCTTAACAGTGGTATTTGGCTTTATTCTCGTGGTGATTGCCGCATTGGCGACAGTCGCCTGGATTATGCGTTCAGGCCTTTATCCCTGGGGCTCTGACAGCTGGTATCACCTTTTTAAGGCGGATTTGCTCTATCATCAGATTCAAAAGGGTAACTTTTTTCCGCTCTATACAGGCCTATGGTACAACGGCATCCAGCCTCTCCGGTATTGGGCGCCGCTGCCTCACTATATCCTTGCTATGTTTCAATTTTTCACGGGCGGTAATATCGGTTCTGCCTATAACGCTTTCATTGCCTTCATTTTCGTTCTCGGTGCGACCGGTTGGCTTCTGTGGGGCTATAGAACAAGACGCTTTGGCCTGGGTTTAGCTCTGGCCCTTTTGTGGTTTTACCTTCCTGATAATGTCAGAGTGCTTTTCTCGGAGGGCAACCTGTCGAGAGTCACGGTCACAGCCCTCTTTCCCTTTCTGCTGCTGGCTGTGTGGACGTATCTTGAGAAACGCAACAGAAAATCCCTAATAGGAATAGCGCTCAGCATGACGGCAATAACCTTCTGCCATGCCATGATTGCGGCCATGGTGGGCATATGCCTCTTTCTATTTATCTCCTTTTACTGCCTCTTTACAAAGAAGCCGAGAGAATTTCTCGAATCCCTGGCGGCAGCGGTTACAGGTATATTGATAGCGGGAGTTTGGCTTTATCCGGCACTCAAGGGCGGTTTGGTTTCAATGGACTCGGGCGCGGTCAGTGAGCT
>JAOABT010000087.1 GCA_026418215.1 Clostridia bacterium
GGCCCGTCATGGAGCGAATAGCGCTGAATATTAAAAACACAACCCACATTTTGGGCCGCAAGGGTTAGAGCACTCATGTCTTCCTCCTGCAATAAATAAATTGACGCGAGTCCTGACATTAGGCAGGACTCACGTGCACCATTTTTTCTCAACGTGCCACTCCTAAGTAAGCCGCCTTCTTCTTATATTGCCATATGTTCAGTTCTGGCGATCAGGTCATCCTGCAAATCGGGCGATAGGTCGGTAAAATAGGCGCTGTAGCCGGCAATGCGGACGATAAGGCCACGGTATTTATCCGGGTCTTTCTTGGCTGCAATTAGCGTCTCCCGGTTAATGACATTAAATTGTATATGCCATAATTTAAGATCACACCAAGTTTTGATAAAAGAGACCAACTTGTCTGTACCCTCGTCACCGGCAACGCAAGACGGGCTGAGTTTAATGTTTAAGAGACGGGCTGCCCGTTCTCTGTAGTCATAGTTTTTCGACTTATAGTTGGAAAGAAGTACCGCTGTCGGACCGCACACGTCGGCGCCATGGGATGCGGACGAGCCGTCAGAAAGTGGGGTATACGCTTTGCGTCCGGTGGGGGTAGCGCTTACGACCTTGCCAAAAGGCACGTGGGAAGTAAATGGCACATAGCGGAGGTCAAGGTGAACGCCAAGCTCTTGCGAGTATTTCTTGGTAAATTCCAGACAAACCTTATCGAGTTCTTTGGCGATAGAGTCGGCGTAGTCATCATTGTTGCCATACTTGGGAGCGTTGATCAGCATCTGGCGGACAACTTCCTTGCCTTCGAAGTTGCACTGCAAAGCTTCAATTAATTTGGCCATCGTCAATTTCTTATCTTCAAATACCAGCTTCTTAATGGCAGCCAACGAGTCAACAAGAGTGCCATACCCCATAAATTCAAAGTAACCTAAATCAATACCTCCAGGTATTACCGGTGTATGAATATCCTTGCACTCTTTCATGCACAGGTCATGGAGGGCTGATCCCAACGGCCATGCGAAGTGCCTAGGTCTTAGATTAATAATGATATGCTGCTGGACAAAAGCGTGCTTAAGGAAATTGAGGTGTTGCTTAAGATAAGCATTATAGAATTCGTCCCAAGTTTTAAATTTGCGAGGATCACCTGTTTCGAGGCCGATCACCTCATCACCGTGCAGCAACATTTTGCCATTGTACAGAGTCATTTCCAGAGCGGCCGGGAAGTTGATGTAGGCGCACGGACTGGTATAGGTATCGCGGTTAGGCATACGGCATTCAGAGCAGCCCGATACGGCATAGTCATAAGCTTCGGCAAACTGGGCGCCTTTGGCTAAAAGCAAAGGAATGACTTCTTCGTCGTTGATAAGTTTGGGGAAACCAGATCCTTCTTTTATGGTCTCAGCCACTTCGTACGGGTAGCGTGCCGGCGCGCGTCCGTGAATACGAGCGGCAAGGTCAGGGTAGTGAAGCGGAAATTCCCGCTTAGACTTAAGGAAAAGGTAGGTAAGCTCATTCGTGGCATCGCGCCCGTCAGGCGTCTGTCCACCGATTGTAACAGCTTCCCAGTGGGCATAGCCCTCGTTAAAAGCGCCGCCGGTAGGCGAAATATAGAGGTCGATAAACTGAGCCATCCCCAGCCACATACACTCTAACAGTTCCAGCGTCTGCTCGTCGTTTAGCCGGCCTGCCTCCACATCTTGTTTGTAATAAGGATACAAGTATTGATCCATACGACCGTTGGAGATAATAGTACCTGTTTTTTGCTCCATGCGCGAGAACATCTGTGTAAACCATTGAGCTTGCATAGCTTCCCGGAAGTTGCGGGCGGGATTTTCAGGCACCCAGGCACAAATTGCGGCGATCTCCTCCAGCTCTTGTTTGCGCTTCGCGTCCTTTTCCACCTGCGCCATCTCAGCAGCCAGCCGGGCATGACGCTTAGCCCAAAGCACGATGGCATCGCAAACAATAACAATCGCTTCAAGGAAAGGCCGTTTCTCCATGGTATCGACTGGGCTCATGGGGTCCAGTGCTTGCAGCTTGGCCTGGGCTTCTTCCTTTATGCCTTTAAATCCCCGCTTGAGAACTTTCTCATAGTCATGTACCCACTGAATCGAAGACCGGAAAGAAGATGTCTCATTGACAATAAAGCGAGATTTAAGAGGATCCTTGGGGTCATAGGTCAATTTAAGCGTTTCCGCCGGCAACGCTTTCGCCAAGTTTTCATGATATGTCTTGCCCATCCAATAAGGGGCAATTTCTTCAACGACTATGGCGGCATCTTGTTCAGAAATATTAAAAGGAGATTCGACCCGTTTGGGCATTTGCTCAATAGCCAATCCTAAAAAGTCGCCATCCAGCTCAGGATAGAGAATGCCGTAACGGCCCTGCGCCCCGGCTCGGCCGGCCAGCAGTTGGTGATCATCAATATAGACGGTAATATTCTCAGCAATGTGTTTCATAGCTTTAGCCCAGCGTAACAAGAGAGGCTGTCCTTCAGTCTGTTTGAACGACTCGGTAAAGTACCTTGCTCTTTCAATGTCTATTTTGGGTCTTTGATTTTTAAAGGTATTGAGGATGTCGTAAATTCTTTCGCGTCCCTGGAACCTATGAATTCCTTGCTGTTCTTCCAAAATTCGTTGCTCATGGGGTGACAGAACGGTACAACAAGCGGTCATCAATATACCTCCTTAGATTTATGTTAATGTATTATTTTCGGAAAGGAGCGGGAAAGTGAAGCATGCAAAACCTCACTCTCCCAAGAATCATGAATGGCTGGTAATAGCTAAAAAATATAAGGTGGAAAAATTATCTTAGGCCTTCAATGAAG
>JAOABT010000095.1 GCA_026418215.1 Clostridia bacterium
TTACCAAGCACTGACATTCCAGGCGCCCATCCACTTCATTAAGGTCCATATAGCCTTCGGGTGCTAGTATCTGTTCATGTGCTTTAAACACTTCATCCAATAGTGCCACATGCTCTAAAAACTTAGAATCGGTCTCATGACAGCCGATACCGGCCAATATTGTCCTTCTGTCAAAATGTACGCTTAATTTATAAGCCTTACTCATAGGCTTCTCCCCGCATATCTCATAAGCCGGATTGTTCCGGGCCTATTGGATATCCCGCATCATGGAAATTGCAATATCAACTTTCAGTCAGAGAGCGGACAACAAGTCGCCGGCAGATTTTTTGAGCTGATAAAGGACTTACAGAAGCTTCTCGATGACTCCAAAGAGCTCCTCCCTGCTTGGAATAATGGATGACCATTTTAATTGGCCGTTGATATAAACACATGGCAGATTGGTAACGCCCATTTTTTTGCATCTTGCGATATTTTCTTTCTCGGTAAATTTATATTCGACCAAGTCGATTTTTGAGCCGAAGGCTTCTCCTGCCACATTCATTGCACCCATCATATAGGTGCATGCCGCGCAGGTGGCGGAATCCAGTGTAAACACCTCTATCAGCGGTTTTTTGAGTTTTGCATAATCCGGCAGCTCAACAGGAATGTCTTCTTTAGGCGCTTCGTACTGTGATACCATTTCTCGCACCTTGTCCGTTTCCCTAACCGCTTGAGCCACGCCGATAGCATTCACGGCAGGGACACTAAACGGCATATCGCATCCCGGTGCAATAATAAAATTCTCATGGGACAGCTCATCCAGCAGGTTTACAACATATTTCATATTTTCTTGCTGGGTACCGTGCAGCATTAAGGTGGTCAACGGTATGTTGCCGCCAATGGCAATGTTGTATCGATCCGTGATTTCCTTAGCTGTTTTCATAACCACATTTTCATCAACTGAAATGGAATCCGGGCCGGTTTTGCACATAACCTCAATCTGCCTGGTTGCATTACCGCAGACAAAGAAGGATGAAGCTTTGTTTTTAGCCCGGATATAGTCAAAAATAGTAACAAAGGCTTGATGACACATGCCGCTAAAATGTTCCGGAGAAATTTGAGATACCAGCGGATCCACCACAGCGATCACATCCATCCCGGCTTCGGTGTAAAGATCGATCATTTTAAGGGCGGTTGTGGTGGTAAACTCCATTAATGTCTTGACGTAATCCTCATCGAGGATCATATCCATGAAAAGGTTGTTGCCTCTAAGATGCGATGCTAGGGTAAACGGTCCGCAAATCAGACCGTAGAGGGCTGTATCGTGACCAAATTCTTTCGAGCACTGACGCATCACATCCAGAATCATAGGCAATCTGCCTTTTTCCTTTGACGGCTGCTTGCAATCACATAACATTTCTGCTGTATCTTCAAGGGGGTGAGAGGCCACAGAAGGAGGGGCCTGTTCTGCCCATAACAAATCACACCCCAGGATTTCAGCCTCTACCTGCAGGTCAAAAATTACCGGCATGCCATCGGGCATGTAGAGTTTCTTAACTGCCCTCAGTGCTTCCATAAGGGCCGCGCCGTCTGTCAAAGCTTCTGTTGCATTCTTTCCGATAAGGGATGCAGCGTGGACCCCTGCAAACGGTACCCAGGGCACCCGATCCACAGCTTCATGATTCAACGTTTTTAATATCCGTTCTTTTCCTGTCATAGCTAAGCCCCTTTTGCCAATACTAATTTTTTTGCTTCTTCTGCAGCTGTCGCAGCATCCGGAGTATATTTGTCAGCGCCAATATGAACAGCAAATTCCTGTGTTACGGGCGCACCTCCAACCATTATCTTAACCCTGTCTCTCAAGCCCTTGGATTCGATGGCCTCAATAATGCCCTTCATGTTGGTCATGGTTGTCGTTAAAAGTGCTGACATACAGACAATATCCGGCTGCTTCTCTTCCACGGCTGAAATAAATTTCTCAGCAGATACATCGACCCCAAGGTCAATGACCTCAAATCCTGCCCCGGTCATCATCATTGATACCAAATTTTTGCCGATATCATGAAGATCGCCCTTGACGGTGCCTATAACAACCTTTCCGATGGATTTGACACCTTCTTCGAGAAGTAACGGCTTAATGACGTTCAAGCCGCCATTCATGGCTCTTGCCGCAATTAATACCTCAGGGACAAAAACCTCATTTCTTTTGAACTTACCGCCAAGAATGCTCATACCGCTTAATAGCGAATCCAGGATCATTCCTGCTGTTGAGCCTTCTTCTATGGCCAGATGGCATAAGCGTACGACTTCCGGCAGATTCCCCTTCTGCATGACTTCACTTAATTGTTCCAGTGTTTGACTCATATATACCTCCTTCTTAAGGTTCAATGTACAGGGTTACGATTTCATAAGGCTTTAGCGTCAGCTCAACGCAATTATCGCCAATAAGTGCCACATTATCGCGTTTGTTCTCTTCCAGATCGCAAACCCACACTTTGCTAATCGGGCAAGAGAAGGTTACACTTGTTTTAGTTCTGCGGTGATTGTTTTCGTGCAAGCGCAATACAATTCCCTTACCGTCTTCAGATTGCTTCACGGCATCGACAAAGACATTATCCTTCTCAACAATACAAAGAGTGTGAGCTTGAGCATTGTTTTTCGATTTTTCTTGAATACACTCAGAATTCTCTTGCACACCCCTTACATGGATGGGTTGATTCAGTCGCTTGGCCATATTCGCGGTCTTGCCCTCTTTCCAATCACCTTGATGGGGGTATAAGCTGTAGACAAACCTATGCTCCCCTTTATCCGCAATAGGGTTCGGATAGGTAGCCGACTTCAGCAGAGTCAGGCGAATCACATTGCCCTTGATATCATAAGCATATTTGCAATCATTCAGTAAACTAACCCCGTAGCCGTCCTCGGAAAGATCAGCCCACTGATGGGCACAGACCTCGAATTTAGCAGCATCCCAGCTCGTATTCCAGTGAGTCGGTCTCTTAATGTTTCCAAACTGGATATCATAGGTTGCTTCATCGGCGTGAACCTCTACCGGGAACGCCACCTTCATAAGAATGTGCTCTTCCTTCCAGTCAACCTTAGTATCAAAATCAATTCTATCAATGTCACCATAGAGGGTCACATGCTGAGTGATGGAAGACCGATTAAAAGTCTTAACGATTTTCAGTTTGCCGATTGCACCTTCTTCTGCGACTTCAAAGGCAGCATTTCCCTCACATTGGTATTTCTTATCCTGATAATAGATGTTGATATCCCAGGCATCCCAGTTATGGGGCTTATCCTCAAAGAACTGGAACGCGTTGGCCACTGATCCAAAGGGTATGATTTCCCTGTCCGCACGCTTGTCGTAGATGGAAATCAGCTCGCCTTGATCATTGAACTGCAGCCTGAAGAATGGGTTCTCCATACTTTTTTCTGTAACCTTCACGCTATGATTAGCATGGGAATTGAGTCTTGCCTCCATATCCGCTTGACTGATGAATATTACGCCCATCGGAGGGATATCGTCCACGTAAACGGAGACTTTCTCAAGGCCTTTTGATACAGGAACATATTCACCACGGCCAAACGACAGTGTATTGGCAATTAAATAGCCGGCCTCACCTCCTGAAAGAAGCTCCTGCCATTTATTGAGAACCTGTTCTTTGAGACGTGAACCCTCTCTCAAGATCGTTTCATACTGCTCCCATGAATCCTCATATACCTTTTTAATGGAAGATCCCGGGATGATGTCATGGAACTGATTGAGTAAAATGGTTTTCCAGCCATTATTAAGTAAATCCGAAGGATAGCCGGCACCGCAGAAGCTGCTTAACAGCGTTGACAGGAATTCCAGCTCTCCATAAAGAATTTCTGTTTTCCGGTTATACCATTTGTTCTTCCCCATAGAGGTCAATGTACCCCGATGGTATTCAAAATACAGCTCTCCTACCCACGAAGGGAGCTTTGGATGATCGGCAACGTTCTCATGCAATTGTTCGAAAAAAGCCTTGGCAGTGCTTTGCTTGAACATCGGACAACCCGGAATGCCTTTCTCAAGTCTTCGCCCGATTTCCAGCATCTCCTTTGTAGGCCCGCCGCCGCCATCGCCGAAGCCATAGCTTATCAGAACCTCGTCGTTGATGGTTTTTTGCTGGTATCTTTTCCAGGCTCCCATCACCGAAGAAGCGTTGATAGTGCCGTTGTACGTAGTAAAAAACTTCTCGGGAAGATCATCAACATCCGCAGTTGTGATAAAATGCGCCAAAACACCGGAACCGTCAATGCCTACCCATTTGAAGGTGTCAGCCGGCATCTTGTTGTACTCGTTCCAGCTGATTTTTGTGGTCATAAAATAACGGATGCCGAATTTATCAAGAATCTGGGGTAAGGCAGCCGAATAGCCGAACACATCCGGCAGCCATAGGATCTGGCTTTCAATGCCGAAATTCTCCCGAAAATAGCGTTTGCCGAAGAGGATTTGCCGAACCAGGGATTCCCCGGAAGGAATATTCGTATCTGCTTCGACCCACATAGCGCCTTCGGGTTCCCATCGTCCTTCTTTGACGCGCTTTCTAATCCTCTCAAACAATTCGGGTCTCTCTTGTGCAATAAACTCATAAAGCTGAGGTTGGCTGGACATGAAAAGGTATTCGGGATACTGGTCCATCAGCTCAAGGACTGTGGCAAAGCTCCGTTGAACCTTCTGCCTGGTCTGGTCAAGATCCCATAGCCAGGCGACATCGATATGGGTATGCCCCACACCGCGGACAACAATGTGATCCTTCTTGCAATACTGCCCATAGAAAACATCGCGCATATAATTCAAGGCATCATCAATACTCTTGTAAAAACCACTTGAATAGACCTGTCTAAAGTCGATCAAGCGGATAGCTTCCAAAAGGTGTTCAATCGTTTCAATTCTTTGCTGGTCCTCTTCGGTCTGATGTGAAATCACTTCATAGGGGGCTAACAAATCGAAGTGCAGGCATTCAATCTTCTTATCCACTACCTGGATATAGTTTCTGCATAGGGATTTATCGCCATAGGTTCCGCCGTAGCCTTGAATATCGACAACAAAGGTTTCTCCAGCGTTTGCATACTCGGTCAATAAGGTTTCGGTGTGGTTCGAATCCAGTCCCTGACGGAGCCTTCCGTTTACATAGATCATCATCTGTGGATGCTCAGCACCTCCAAGAGGCTCAGGCCTTGAGACAAAAAGCTTATGCACGAGCCGTTCCCCATGCAGCGCTTTAGGCACGGTCCAGTTGAACCGGAACCACTGGTACTGATCGACACCGCCCCAGAAATCATCGAATCCCATTGGTATCCAAGGGGCTTCATTGGCATCCACGGCAGGGATATCATGATAAAACCCTTTTTTAGTCATGATCTCTTCAACTGCTATTTGCCGCTTCACTTTTATTCTGGCAAGCTCTGAAACGATTTTTCCAATCTGCTCTTTTTTGAAATACATAAACCCACTCCTATGTGTGTTTTATTCATGCCTGCTTTATTTAAACATCCTGGTGATGGTTATGGATTATTAGATGGCATTATTGCCCCGGGGACTGATAGATGACCACAGTCCACAATCACTTACCACCGCCCTTTAAATATAGAAGCCTATCCATCAGCTTCATGTTTTCCACCGGCGTCGCTGCAGGAATCTCACAGCCTCCGGAAATCAATGTCCTTTCATCCGCTAATTTTAGCCTCTCCATGATGGCCCTTTCCACCTGTTCCGGTGTCGCGCTCATCATGTCACCAACCGGATCATAATTGCCGTTGGCCACTGTATTTGTGCCTTTAAACACTTGAATGGCATGACCGAAATCGGCAACATGGTCCACATCAAAGATATCTGCACCGGTCTTTGCAATACACTCAAAAAGCTGCGTTGTATTGCCGCAAATATGCAGCTCCACCTTGGCGCCCCATTGGTGAATGTCTTGAACAATACGCCTATCAAACTCGAGACAGTGGGTTTTATATAAGCTGGGCCCCACAAGGGAGGCAGCGGCATTTCCCACGCCGATAATGTCCGCTCCTGCCTCTACCTGTGCCTTGGCGAAGCTTTTTTGCTGCTCATATATCACTTCAAAGAGTGTTTTGATGCGTTCCGGTTCCAGCATCAGATCCATCATGACAGCTGAAATGTCCCTAAGGTCACAGGCCTCTGCCAGAGCCCCTTCGACCCACCCTATGATTGGCAATTTCCCCTTGACCTGTTTCTTGAACAATTCAACAGCGCGTATACGATCCAGCATTCGTTCATCATCCATGGGATCAACAGGTTTCAATTTGTTAATATCATCCAGGCTTGTTATCAGATGCTCCTTGCAATAGGGCACATCATGCTCGGGTATGATGACTTTGGCACCAAAACCGTGAGCCTCACGCATCGGGTCACTGATGACGGATACATTATCAATACCAAAATCTTCGGCACAGGCCAGCTTGCTTTCAACTAAAACCCGGTAGTCCGTGCAATATTCCCTGTAGCTTGCGCCAATGTGTTTAGCCGCAAAAGCCATGACAATATTCATGTTGGGCACCTTATCCACCGGTTCCCCCCTTAGTCTTCTCATCACACGCTCATAAGATGTCAATTTCATCATCTCTTCCTCCTTATGCCGTAAATATGAAATTCCGACGGTTTCAGCTCTTCAAACCATAATTCTTCTGCATGCCTGAAAGCGTTTGTTTGAAGCACATAACCGGATTCTTCCAGCAGATATTCTCCAAGGATTTCAAATCCTTGATCTAAAAGAAGTCTTTTGTCATAACAAGAGCTGTAGGTTAAATGGATGTGATTTTGTCGGTCAACAATGACGCACTCTGTCGGCGGTTTTTCATTAGCCACAATGAGAAGACCTTCGGAAGAACTCTCTTGATAGGTATACCACGCTGCAAATCCATCGGTATTCCCGCATGTCAAGATTTTTGATGGTTGATTCACGAGCTCCGCATGTTTCAGTGAAAGGCGAGTGATCGCATTGAACGACTTGGTAAATCCATCATCGCGGTTCCTGCATAAAGCCTCTTCATGGTTGATGCCATATTGAACGGTCTTTTGGGTGAAAGATTCATCCCCATCCACATATATAATCGATCTGCCGCTCATCGGACCTGCATTAAGAAAATGAAGCTTCAGCCATTTGAAAAGGGCCCCTTGCTCTGACAACTGCCCAGGATATTGATCAAATGCATCTATAGCACCATCCTGGTTATTGTAGGTTTTTAGTATGGACAATGGATTCTGCTGAAGCTTTCTGTTATAAGATGCCAATTCATGGTTGTCTTTATCAATGGCAGCTATATCCTTGCGCCACTGGGCGATCATATCATCACCCCACAGGACGTCAAAACCCATCTCCTGATGATATGCTCCCTGAAAGCTGTCCCAAAGCATATATTCTGCCAGTGTGGCAAAGGTCGGCACTGCAGCTTTCAATTCCTGATTCATCCGCTTTAGTACGCTTGCGGGTGCCCGATAGCTGATAGGGAGGTCATCCGATACCGAATAATAATCAACGATATGGTCCACATGATCCAGCCGGTAGCCATCAAAATGGAAGTCCTTTTGCAGCTTCAAAAGCAGTTTGATCCAATGATCAATGACGGGCTGGTTATAGGTTTTGGTATCGAAATGATAGAAGTAATAGGGGCTTTGACAATCCAGGATAGCCCATTCATTGACGTTGTTGCCATCTCTGTCCAAATGATCAAACTGGGGGATGCCCTTGCAATCCTTGCCTGTGTAGATCGGCATATGATAGGAGTTCCAAGCGCCTCCAGGAGCTGGCCAATAGCCAGACTGCATCAAATGATGAATGAGCTCGTTCTGATAGAGTTCGATATCTTGTCCCTTTTCCTCCAGAAAATCGGCGATGGTCTCTTTCACCTTTCCAAGAATGGTCTCTTGAGCCTGCTTGCCTCCCATTTCCCTTGACGACCGTATTAATTAAGCATACCTTTCAGCGTCATCCAGAGACGTCTCCACGTTCATCAAAGCATCCAAAGCATTGATATCAAACCACCGGACAATAAAGGGATTTTTGAGTACATCAAGATTGAATCGGCCTGTCTGGGGAAGCACATCGTAGATTACCGGGTGCCCGCATGCTCGTGCTGTTTGAATAAACAGCTCCATCTGTTCGAATCCGCATAAGCCCAAATGCTCCTGAATGCCAGGGTCGACAAGGCTGTCACTGACGTCAAGCTTTTTGGGGATGTAGTTGCAGCCAAACTCCCTTGTATGAAACGGCAGCAGATAAACCGTATCC
>JAOABT010000398.1 GCA_026418215.1 Clostridia bacterium
CCTCCCCGCAAGGAGCAATATCGCATTCCCAGCATCCCTTTAGGCCTTTCGCTTTACAGCAGTTATAATGAAAGCACCCGCCGGGAGACAAATACCTGCTGCACTGGTTGGAATTTGTTTTACATCCGCCGCATCGGCTTGCTTCATGGCAGTAAGCACAAACCAAGCCGCAATATCCGATACTGTCTGCTACTGATTTTACATCCATACTCAATAACTCCATTTCTCGCTTTTATAAAACACAGATATTCTCATTTCGCTGGCTTGACTTTGAATCTCAAAATGGTTCTAAGCTTTTCCGGCGCGGTTTTACGGGGATCGCCCAGGTAGATTTCACGATGGAGCTTGGATTCTCGGATAAGACCGTTTTCCTCGCAGAAGGCTTCCATTCTCTCAAAGCTTGCGGGTTCGTCGTCGTAGGGACCTTTGTGGAGCATTTGCACGCATAACCCTTCAGTGAGGCTTTCAAACCTGGCTTGATCAAAGAGGGCATCACCTTTCTTTTGCTTGGTCAAGCCGATAACCTGTGTTGCCAGTTCTTTTGTGACAAAATCGGGCTGTCTTATCATGAGATTAAAGACCAGGCTGTCCTTATCGAGGTGCTCAAAACTCTTGAGCTTGGCTTCGTCGTTAAGATCCCAGACGCCCTCCAGAGGATAGACCGAATAAGGCTCGTAGCCCTCGGGAGTAATCCCTTTTTTAGGCAGCATTTTGATCCCATACGATAAGGCATAGAGAACGGCAACTCTTTCAGCGAAAACCTCGCTGTTGGGGTTTCCCTCACCCTTTATGGTAAAGAAATTCATGGGAGGAATTGTGATGAGCTCAGGTTTTGTTCCCGGGCTATAAAAGGGCTTATCCTTTTGTTTAATCATACGCTCACTCCGTTTCATTGAGTTTATGATCCTACTTTAACAAACCCAATATGACAACGGCATGTCATCTTGAAAACGGAGCTTAAAAAAACTTCTGCGACACCTATGGAAGGGCTTTTTCCATATAGAGCACCAGGTCGTCATTGTTAATGCATGACACATAGGGCTGGACCGGCTGACTACGATACCAGAGACCCGAGCCGTCGGGGATGTAGCCCCGCTTGGCGTACATCCTCTGAGCGGTTCCATAGCCTGAATGAAGGCCAACTGACAATGAAACGCTGCGGGCCATCTGCCCGGCCATTCTTTCAACAATATCCATCAGATGCTTGCCGACTCCACGGCGTTGATACTTGATGAGGACGTTAAAATCAACAATTTCGGGGATTCCTTTGAAGGCATAGGGACCGCTTTGGGCCTCTGGGAAAAGCGTCACATAGCCTGCCGCTTTATCATCTACCTCTGCCACAATGACGAAGCGCTTATGCTCCGCTTGTTCCCGAAAGTATCGTTCAAACTGTTCAACTGGTTTCTGCCAGCCTTGCTCGGCAAAAGCCTTACTGAGTGCCAAAGCATCGCTCTCAAGCATGGAGCGGATTCTAATGCCTTGTGATTCAAAATAGACTGCCATGCTGTACCTCTTTTTTATTGCAGGCCCTTGCTGAGTGCATTTTCTATAGCCTTGAGAATGACCTTTGAGCTGGTAGTGGCTCCTGATACAATATCCACCTCAAGGCTTTGAGCCTTAACAACCTGTTCGGGAATAACCTCAGCGGGCTTTCCTCTGCCATTCTTGTGATTGACCAATTGAACTGCCGTGATGCTGTGGTCTGCAACGGTTACCTTGACATCGGCTGATACCCAGATAACCTCGCTGTGCCCGTCATAGGCTCCGTCCTTGACCTTTGACAGGTCGACCGGATTGATGGTGATCTCTGAAACTTGATTCTTGTAGGTTTTGAAATCAGCGAGCATCTTAAAGCCGACGACTGCTCCCACAAGCACCACTGCAGCAATCACAGGAATAATGATTTTACGTGCTTTCATTATGACACCTCTTTTTAGTTTTATATCATCATTTACCTAAGGTGGAAGATAAGTGTCTGATATTTGCCGGATTTTTAACCTGTTTCTAATGTTTCGCCTGGTTCAAATTGCAATTTTCCCGGTAGTTGCATACCGGATAGACATGGCCTGTCCCATCCCTATGGTGCGCGAACGACCGGCCTGTTTCAGTGGGAAACAGGTAAATAGAATGTGTTTGCTTTAATTTTGCAAGCGCACACTACATGGGCTTTTTGTTCTCGTTAAGGCGGCCTACGATCTTTTCAAGCCTTTTTTTACGAGTAGCCTCAGATTTGGCGTCAAGATAAAGGCCGGTGTAGTTTCGCTTGACTGAGGGCGACATCTTCATAAAATTGGACAAGGCAGGCTCGAAGCCCTGAAGATCATTGATTAATAGCTGCACCTGTTCATCAGAAATAGGCTCAGGCTTTGGCATATCCCATTTTCCTTCTGCCTTTGCCCGTTCGATGGCTTCAAGACCCGGTTTTTGCATGAGCCCCTGCTCAATAAGCTTTGCAACAATGCCTTTATTGCGTTCCGACCAAGGGCTGCCTTTTCTTCTTGGCGTAAATTTCTTAAGGTACTTTGTATCATCCATGCTGGAGAACTGACCATCGATCCAACCAAAGCAAAGGGCCTCCTCCAGTGCGTCATCGGCCTTGATGGTATCCAATGCCTTTGTCTTTCCAAACACCATCCAGATGCCTTCCTGCCGGGCGTGATTCTCCATTAGCCATGCCCTGAAATCACTTCGGGTTTTAAACAATAACTCTTCCATAGCTGCCTCTTTTCTGTTGATTTAGGTAAATGCTGTTTTAGTGGATTTAATCGGTATATTTGATGCGGTTTATTGAAACTAAATCGTTTTCACACTTATGCCATTAGACCTGAACACCTTTGTCGCCGTATCAACATTGCCGTTTTTAACCAGGATATAGTCGGTATTATAAGTCGAGATAGCAAAAATACTGATGCCCTGCTGCGCCAAAAGTGTGCTCAACCGGGATAGAATGCCGATGAGCGAAAAATCCAGAATGCCCTCGATCTTATACATACGCCAGTCCTTCTCGCACAAAACACCTTCAGGGACATGGCCTTCCATGCACACAACAGATAGCTCTTCGGATGTCCGGGTAACAGAGTAAAAGGCACTGTTCGCCGCCCATTCTGGAATTCTCTCTTCAGGAGCCAGACGGCACACTGCGAGTTTTTCTTCATATAGAAGCAACCCAAGGTCCATAATATCTTCCTTTCTAATTCCTTAAGCTCCCGAAGCCGGAAGATGGAGCGGCTTTGTCAAGAACCTTCACAACCAACGGAAGCAAGCGCCTTTCAATATCCTCCCAGTCGTATTCCTGAACAGGGAAAATAGAGCCCTCATCTTTTCGGACCGTTTTCACGGGTATGGTCACGCCATGAGGTTGATTGTCGCCTAGACTTACAATATCCATCTCGACAGGGTAGGAGAGAGCGTTCCAAATGGTATCCAGAACGGGGCCTTTATAGTAGCTAGCGATCTCTTCGGTACCCCCACCATGTGCCACAAGTCCTACGGGCTTTCGGAAGAGCGGAGAGCGATAGGAATCATCATGGAACCGCTTCAGAAAAGCCAGCTGCTCGACCTTTTCAAGCAGCATGGAAAGCTTGGCGGGAATTGGGGCATAGTGGGCGGATACGATAAAAAAGGCATCCTTTCCTGAAAGCTTTTGGAAGATGGTATTGAAGTCCGGATCGTGGCTGCAGGCCTCTTTACTGAAGCAGCCGCCGCAGCCGATGCAGGGTTTTAGTTCATAATCCACGAGCGCAATGATCTCCACTTCCGCCTCATCCAACAGCCTGTCCTTCGCCAGAATGTCAATAAGC
>JAOABT010000144.1 GCA_026418215.1 Clostridia bacterium
AGATGTGTATAAGAGACAGGTTGAGAGCAACAGCAGGGCATATCCACCATAGAAATGCAATTGTACCTAAAAAGAAAAGACATAGGGTAAAAGCTCTATTGATCAAGTAAACTCAGCTCCATCAGGTTTAATTGGAGATTTGCGAAGCATAGTCGTTTGTTGAAGGTTTAAAGTGCATTTTAAGTGAAGGTTTATCCGAGTTGAAGCAGGTGTGGTTCAGTACCCTATATGAGGCAGCGTCCTAAATCATGTGCGGTGCTCTTTTCCCCACGCTTTCGCATTCGCTCCAAGTCAGTCATTTTTATCTGTCTCCATATTTTGAGCCGGAGCTGCTGTCGTGGGCATCGTGCCATTTTGCGGCGAATCAACCGCTGCAGCCGGTGTGGCTTCCTTTTTAGGCTGAGTTTTATACATCCTGTCCATCTGGGAGCTTAGCTGCTTATACATCATTTCCGAGATGCCCATGCCGCGCTGGCTGCTGGTGTCCATGAGCTTCTGATCCAGCATGTCCTCAAAGATAGCCCGGCCGTTGCTCTTTTCGATCAGCCCGTCATTGGGAACGGTCGCCTTCATTTGCTTGTAGAGCATCTGAAGCATCACTGATTCAAACTCGTTGCACACCTTTTTAAGCTTGGTCTTATCGCCCTCGCTAAAGGCTTTCTGCAGAGCATCCTGAAAACCCGAGGTTTCGGTTTGGGACTTGGCTGTATCTATTTTATCGGTTGGGTTGATTGTGTTAAAGGATTGCCCGATGCCATCAATTTTCATGCAAACACCTTCTTTGACAAAAAGCCCCGCTTTGGGGGCTTTCAGACATCATCAATGCAGAAATTATCTTCTGATATTATTTGCAGTCTGGAGCATTTCATCCGAGGTTGTGATGGCCTTGGAGTTAAGCTCATAGGCACGTTGTGCCGTAATCAGCTTGACCATTTCCTCAACGACCTGAACATTGGAGGACTCGAGAAAGGAGGTTCGGATAGTGCTGGGGTTGGCGCTTTCTGAATCAGCAAGAGGCTCGCCCGTTGCCGGGTTGCTTCTGTAGAGGTTGCCTCCCGTAGCCTCAAGGCCTTCGGGGTTGTTAAACTGATAGAGTCCGATGTACTGACCGGAAGGAACTGAGACACCCGTATCCGGATCTTTGCTTGTAATCTCGCCGGTAGCCTGGATTTCCACATTAGCCATATCGCCGTCGAAGTAAATTTCATTTCCGTCACGGTCTAAAACAGGGTAGCCCTTTGAATTCGTGAGCATCTTGCCGTTATCGGTCATGGCCACCTTGAAGCTTCCGTCACGGGTATAATAAGTTTTACCGTCAGCCCCGCGGATGGAGAAAAAGCCATCGCCTTCTACTGCCATATCCAGCTTGCTGTCTGTCTGCTGAAGGTTTCCTCCCGAGAAATCCTTTACGGATGCGCGGGCCACAACACCATGCCCAACCTGAAGGTTGACGGGCTTCTGTGTTGTTCCGGTTGAGCTGGCCTTCTGCATGGTCACATACAGGAGATCCTCAAACTCTGCTCTTTCCTTTTTGAAGGCCGTGGTCGAAACGTTGGCCAGATTATTCGAAATGGTATCAACATTGAATTGCATGGCCTTCATGCCTGATGCTGCGGTCCAAAGCGATCTCATCATAGGTTTTCACCTTTTTCTATTGGACATCCGTATCCAAATTTTACATCCGTGTGAATGCTTTATCTTAAAGTAAAATCAGTTTATATGACTTATCCGACCCGTCCTACCTCATTCACAGCCTTGTCCAGGGTGGAATCTTGGTACTGGATCAGCTTTTGATTGGATTCGTAAGCTCTCATGACGGTGATCATGTCGACCATTTCCTTGACGGAATCGACATTGGAGCGTTCGAGAAAGCCCTGTTGGATAGTTCCGTCAAAGGCTCCGTCCCGGCTTTCGTTGGTGACCGTCACGAGGTTGGAGCCGAATTTTCTTAAGGAATCGGGGTTCTGGAATTTGCGGATTTTGAGGGTATCGACGGCGACACCGTCCTGTATGACCTCTCCCTTTTCATTGATGGTGAAATCGGAGCCCTTAAGGGTGATGACGCCCTTGTTGCCCATAACGGCATAGCCGTCTCGGTTCACCAGACGGCCTGAAGCATCGAGCTTGAAGGAGCCGTCACGGGTGTAATATTCACGGTAATTATTATTGTTATCGGGTACGGCTACTGAAAAGAACGCCCCGTCATCCCCGCTGATGGCCACGTCTGTTTTCTGGCTTGTGTTCTCAAGGGGGCCCTGGGTATAGTCGTTATGAACCTTAGCAATATCATTATAAAGCGTGAGGCGGCCTATGGGTGCCGGTCTTCCTGCAGGGATATTCCCCGAGTCAAAGAACCGTTGCGCTAATACGTCAGAGAACTGTTCAAAAACAACGGAATCCTTTTTGAAGCCGTTGGTATTGACGTTTGCCATATTGTTGGCCAGCGTATCCATCTTACGGTCCAAGGTGACCATGCTGTAGCCCGATGTATAAAGTCCTCTGATCATAATCCGCTGCCCCTTTACGCTTCTTGTTTTCTCTGTATAGAATATCGGTTTGGTTGGGGCCTGACATTAGCTTTTTTCTTAAAAACCTTTATGCAAATTAAGGCTTATATAAAACCCACGTCCGAACCTCCCCCAGTTCTTTTTAGGGTATCAAATCGTTGAGGCCTAACAAGAATATACGGGAGAAACCTTGTCTCACCCATTGTCATCACGTAAGGCAAAAGCAACGAAAATGTACCGGCAAATTGCATGAAAAAGGCTCGAAAACAGGTATTATCCTACTTTGAGCCTTTTAAAAGGAGTCATTCTTCTTGAAGGAAGTCGGACAACAGGGCTTGTCCTTCGTCATAGCTTTATTCAGTGGCAATACTCAACCTAAATGGAAACCTTTGCTTCACCATCTTTTTCTAAGCCATCGCGCTCTTTTTTGACTGTCTCATAGACTCGGGTAACCTGAAGCAAAAAGGCCTCAAGCCGGGATTCAATGAGCTGAGGGAAGGTGTTGCCGTCTGTCTCCACAGACAGGAACGGAAGCGCCGGATGCGTCTCCATAACACGCTTCACAAGCTCTGATTCACGCGCGATCCTCGGCTTGTGCTCCTGAAGCTTCTGGGTGACCAAGGCTTCTGAGATACGTGCGGGCATACAGCCGAAGGGCCCAAGTGAAATGACGCCATCAACATCCTCAACGAGCTCTGCAAGCGCCGCTCCCACTGTGAGAATGGTCTCTCCCGTAAGTCTTGGTGAAACCAGCGCTCTTGCCGAATCGACCAGATGCTCCACATCGGTTTCACTCATGCGATAGAGGCCGGAACGGGCAAGAATGGCCTTGATTTCTTCCTCATAGGGGTTCTTGACCATACAGGTTATTTTATTTCTAAAGCGGTCGAAGAACTTGGATTTGGCAACAAGCCGCTTCTGGACAATATAGTCACAGTATTTGATCCATTCGCCAACAGGTGCAGTGCGAACCCAGAAGCCCTTCTTACTCAGCCTCTCGACGAGGAATTGCCGTGAGAATTCGTCCCGGCGGACATAAATCTCGCCTATCAGCGCAATGGACGGAATATCCGAAAGCTCTGCCCGTCTGGGTATCCTAGACAATGCTTCAGAGGCTGCGACGATCTTCTTCTTAAGTACGGGCC
>JAOABT010000163.1 GCA_026418215.1 Clostridia bacterium
CCTATAAAGTGACAAAGGGCAAAAAAGTCTTTCTCTATTGGTACGACAAGCTGGTCAATACTCTTGCAGGAAAAGAAAGTGGACATTTCTTTGAGCGGATAGAGGGCGTCGACGAAAAGGAAGCTCAGCTTATCATGACCAAAGCTACAGGAAACTTTAAACGGGATAATGAGAAGGGGCGCTAATAGGAATAGGGAATGTAGAAATGCCCTATTCGGCCCAGGAGGTTGATTTCATGCTTAATGCTAAGAACATCTATGACATCACAAGACCCCTCCATAACAGCTTGACGGTATGGCCGGGAGATGATGGCGTCACACTTGAGAGAGCGCTTTCAATGGGTGACGGCGCCATGTGCAACGTGTCCCGGGTCGAAATGGGAGTCCATTCGGGTACCCACATGGATGCCCCGCTTCATTTTGTCGATGGGGGAGCGGACATTTCAACCATGCCCATGGCATGCATGATGGGAGAGGTTCTGGTTGTTGAAACCTCAGAAGACGCCATAGAGGCTTTAATTATCGCGGATTTAGACTATAGCGGAATTAACGCCGTCTTTTTTAAGACTTTATGCAGTGATCGTAATGAAGCAGAACCGTTCCTGGACCGCTACCCGGCTATTACAGAGGGCTGTGCGGCTTTCCTTGTGGAAAAAGGGATTAAAACCGTGGGCACTGATTATTTATCTATTGAGTATTGTACCGATAACACCTTTTCTGTTCATAAAAAGCTGCTTTCCAATAACATCGCCATCGTTGAGAACCTCTGCCTGAAAGGCATTGCTCCCGGTCGCTACGGTTTTATTTGCCTGCCCCTTAAAATGAAAGGTGCCGACGGATCGCCCTGCAGGGCGCTTCTGTTCCGATAAACTGGGCTTTATTAAGGATTTGAAAGCCTTTTCTTTGTTTAGAGCAGGAAGGGGGAAAGCTTCATGGGCAAGCCCGGCCAAAGCCACTATAGGACCTTTGATTAAAGTGGATGACAAAAGACGAAAATGCATTGTATAATGAAAACGTTGTTTTTTGATTTTTCAAAAATGGAAGGATGATAAAGGTGAGCCTTGTAGAGCTTGAACAAACAGGTCTTGAGCTTAGAGGTCTTGAGGAAGATATCAGAGAATTGGGGGATTCACTTTAACCTCCCTGGCATAAATAAGGAACTCGAGGAGCTTGAAAACAAGGCTTCAGAGCCTGAATTCTGGAATGATGCCGAGAATTCTCAAAAGGTACTGCAGCGTACCAAGCTATTAAGGGCCAAGCTTGAGCACTTTGCCCGGTTGACGAGCGATTGCGAAGATACGCTGACGCTGGCAGAGCTCGGCCTCGAGGAAAAGGACGAAACCGTTCTGGAAGAGGTCAAAAAGACCTTCGAAGAAGTTAAGAGCCGCTATGAGAAAATGCGTCTGGAAACCCTCATGAAGGGTGAATACGACGCTAATAACGCCATCATAACCCTGCACGCCGGAGCGGGTGGAACCGAGGCCATGGACTGGGTTCAGATGCTCTTCCGCATGTATACGCGATGGGCTGAAAAGA
>JAOABT010000197.1 GCA_026418215.1 Clostridia bacterium
AGATGTGTATAAGAGACAGGTATGAGGATGGTCATGGTTCTCCACTCCTTTATTGCTCCTGGCCTGTGATATAGAGGATATCACTGATGGCGCGTTCGTGGCCCTTACCCTGGGGATTATTGAGCACACGGCCCATGAAGTACATGGTGGAGGAGCCGCCGCCATCAAGATTATAGGCCTCCGTGCAGCCCAGCGCTTTGAAAGTGTCTGCGAACTCTGTAAGTGTCATGCCCCGGCTGTAGCCTGGTGAGCGGCCGTCGACCACGATGAAGACATAATGGTTGGGAGCAATCATGCCAAGACCTGTTCTTGGGTTGGCATTCTGAATATCACGGTTTCCCATGTTCTTGTCGATGGCCACAACACCGAAATCCTCTGTGGTAACGCCGTTACTGATGAGGACGGGGCCGAAAGAGAAGGTGTCAATAACGCCGTTAGCCAAAAGTGTCTTGGGATCAGTCTGAGCCTCGTCGTAGCTCTTCATGGAACCATCCTGATAGAGCGCAAGCCCTGTTCTGGCAGGTTCATCCCTATAAAGCTCACCGTTTCGGATGAGAACACCATCGTTACGAAAGCCGTAGTAATCACCGTTGATGGCCAGGATAGCATGATGATTCGAGGCAATGGAGGAGGTTGTCTCCACAATATTGGTGCCGTACGCGTTTTTCGCAAAGGCTGTTGCGAGTCTTGAGGTATCGGCTAGCTGGACGTCGGCGACGAAATAGGTTATTTTATCTTCGCCAGAGCCCGTTTCAACCTGCTTGACAGCTATTTTGACCTGTCCGTCGTTGTAATTCCAATCGTCATATTGAGGCGTAATCGCTGCCGCCGTTGTGGTGGCGGTTGTTTGGATGTGACCGGCGTTATCCTTTACAATCACCTGTACATGCTCAATGAGGTAACGGTCAGCCAAGGCATAAAGCGTACCCAGAACGGCGAGGATAACGACAATAATAATCAGTTTTTTATAGCTAAAGCGTTTTCCTTTTTCAGTCACCCGTAAATCCTCGCTTTCAATGTTTACTGTGATTTAATCCTACTGCTCAAGGCTTAAGAAAAGCTTAAAATGCGAGACTTCTTAAAATAAAGCCCGCTATGCCATAGGTAGCTCCACCGTAAAGGTCGTTTTCTCATTGACAGTACTCTGGGCGTGAATTTCTCCGCCATGCTGCTCAACAATGGCCTTTGCAATGGCAAGACCAAGGCCGTAGCCGCCGCTCTTTCGCGATCTTGATTTGTCTGTTCTGTAAAAGCGGTCGAAAATCTTATCCAGATGCTCCGGCGGGATACCCTCGCCCGTGTTGGTGATGCTTAAAAGCACGCGGTGATGCTGCTTTTGTAAGGATACACTGATGCTTCCCTGCGGATTGGTATACTTAATGGCATTGTCCAGTAGGATCATGACCACCTGCTGAAGCTGATCGCTGTTGCCGTTGACCATGACGTTGGGTGTGATTTTTTCATAATCGATGGCAAGATTGTTCTCGAACACAACGGCCTCCATGGTGAGTATGACATTGACGATGGTATCGCTGAAATTAAACTCCGAGAAGAGCAGTTGAGATTCTGCGTTTTCCATGCGCGTCAGGTAAAGAAGGTCGTTCGTAAGCTTTGTCATGCGTTCTGTTTCTGACTTTATATAGTTCAGCCATTTTTCCTGGCTTCTAATGCTGTTATCCTTATTGGCAAGCAGTACGTCCACATTGGTGCTAATGACCGCCAGCGGCGTCTTTAGCTCGTGGGAAGAGTCGGCAATAAATTGCTTTTGCTTTTCAAAGGCCAGCTTAATGGGCTTGATGGACCTATCAGCAAAGTATCGGCTGATAAGGAAAATGAACAGGAACATCACAAGAGCCACAATGGAGAAGGTATAGATAAGGTTGGTCAGGATGGCCTGCTGGGATGTAATGTTCAGGAAGGTGATGCTGTGGCCCTGACCATAGGGCTTCTTGATAAACATCCAGGAGCTCTCGTTCATTTTGAAGACCCCGGTATCGGAATGGTTCTTTAGTGCTTCACCCTTTGCCGTGCTATAGAATGTATCCTCCAAATTGAGGTATGACAAGATGTTGAGCGTATTCCAATCGGCATCTGTCACGATGGAAAAGGATACGGAGCGCTCAAATTCGGGAGGATGCTCCTTGCCCCCGTCGTCGGGCTTATTTGCCTGTTTGCCTGGATTTAGAAGCCCATTTCCGGCCGGGTTCCCATTGGGATCGGGGTTGAGGTTGGGATTGACATGCTTATCACCCCGGAGCCTCAGCTCGGAAGCGACCGTCAGCTCTCGCTTGATAGCGGTGTAAACATTATTATAGGTAATCATATAGATGGTTGTGAAGCTGAAAGCCATGAGGATGGTGATGATAATCAGGTTCAACAGAAGAAATCTGTTTCTAAGCTTCTTAAACATTACTCCTTAACCCCCAGTACATAGCCGATGCCGCGCACGGTGTTGATGGTCACCTCGGAATTGACAAAGGCCAGCTTTTTACGCAAAAAGGAGATATAGACCTCGACATGGTTATGCTCAACTTCTGAATCGAAGCCCCAGATTTTTTCTATAATAAGCTCCTTGGACGATGCCATGGATTTTCTCATCATGAGGAATTCCAAAAGCTCGCTTTCCTTCAGCGTGAGCTTCACTTGCTTATCACCCCTGATGAGCATAAGAATGGATGTATTCAGCTCAATATCCCCAAATTTTAAATTACCGTCTACCAGCACTTCGCTGTTTCGACGGAGCATGGCACGAATTCTCGCCAACAGCTCCTCCGTTGCAAAGGGCTTTGGCAAATAATCGTCTGCGCCGCTGTCCAGACCGATGACCTTGTCAGATATTTCTCCCCTGGCGGTAAGGAGCATGACAGGTGTTTTGATACCCTGATTTCGTATTTTCTTGAGAATGGTGATGCCGTCCATTTTGGGAAGCATAATATCCAGAATAATAAGGTCATAGATGCCTGTAGAGGCGTTATCCAAGCCGGCTTCTCCATCATGCACCGCGTCCACGGTATAGTTGTTTTTATTAAGTATTTGAACAATGGCCTCTGCCAGGTGTATTTCATCTTCGACAATCAGTATGCGCATTGCCGTCATCTCCTTTTAGGAATGTCATAGTCGTATTGTATCATGAGAATCCTTAAATCAACCTTAACTTTTGATTTGCAGTTTTGCACAATGGTATCCGATTTTGCCGAGTTTCGGAAAGGATAAAAAGCCGGGCAGTGCAAAATTTTCTACTGCTTTTTCTAAAGACGTTCAGCTTTCTTTAAGGTTTGCATTTTAGAATGACATACAGCAAGGAACAGCAGGCAAAAACCTTTAAATACCTTCCAAAGGAGTTTTAACATGGCCATTGAAGTATTCAACCGATATGAAAATAAGTTTCTGCTTGATTCCGATACCCTGCAGAAGCTTGAGACAAGGCTTTTGGATTATGTGGAGCTGGATGAATACAATCAGAGCCATCCTTTCTACACCATTACCAACCTCTATTTTGATACCGAGGACAATCACCTCATTCGGACCTCGCTGGCCAAGCCCCGGTATAAGGAGAAGCTCAGGCTTCGGGCCTATGGGGTTCCAAAGCCGGATGACAAGGTGTTTCTGGAGATCAAGAAAAAGGTAGACGGCCTCGTCAATAAAAGACGAACCGTTATTTCTCTTAAGGAGGCCTACTCCTTTATCGATACCGGGCAGCAGCCGCCCTGCAAGGGTTATATGAACAGCCAGGTATTAAACGAAATTGACTATCTCATGAAGCGTTATCCCTTGATGCCAAAGCTTTATCTTGCTTATGACCGGCGGGCCTATTTTTCAAGGGACAATAGGGATCTGCGCATCACCCTGGACACAGGCATCAGGACGAGGCGTTATGATTTAAGACTCGAAATGGGTGATTATGGCGAGAGCCTTCTTGCAAGCGACCAGTGGCTTATGGAAATAAAAGCGGGAGCCACCCTGCCGTATTGGCTGACCAGGCTCTTAGCCGAGTATAGAATCTATAAAACCAGCTTTTCAAAGTATGGAAGAGAATACGAGAAGAGGCTGGTGGAAATGCGAGAACGGAAGGGAGAAAACAAGGTATGCTTGAAACGCTATTCGGAGGAACCAATGCTGGCAGCACAATATCAGTTGTAAATGCCGTGTTGACACTGATGACATCCTTTCTTTTGGGAGGTGTTATCAGCTTTACTTATATGAAAACCTGCACCAAGGGAAGTTTCTCTCAGAACTTTGCCCTGACCCTTGTCATGGTGCCTACCGTCATTGCGGTCATCATTCTTTTGATTGGCAGCAACGTCGCGCGCGCCTTCAGCCTGGCGGGGGCTTTTTCCATTATCAAGTTCAGAAGTGCCCCGGGAGACCCCAAGGATATTGCTTATGTCCTGTTTACCTTGGCGGCAGGGCTTGCCTGCGGTGTAGGCTACTATGTGTATGCTGTTCTGTTCACGTTTGTCCTTTGCATTTTAATGTTCATATTAAGCCTTTTTGGCTTTGGTTCGTCACGGATAGCGCAAAAGCTTTTGAAGATCACCATCCCCGAGGATCTTAATTATGAAGAGGCCATGGATGAGGTGTTAAAGGAATACACACGTTATTATGAGCTCAAAAAGGTTCGAACCACTGATCTTGGAAGCCTATATGAGCTGGTTTATAATGTAGATCTGGATGTGAACAAGAGCCAAAAGGCGTTTATTGACGCACTTCGCTGCAGAAACGGCAATTTAAATATCACCCTGTCCATGCGGGCCGATGCGGCCGAGTATTGACGGAAGAATGACACTTTAATCCACTCAATCGGGTAGGGGCTTCCACCTGGTCGGCTAAAGGGTGGGTCAATGGCTACTACAACACAGTTTTCTAATAACAAAAGCTACTATGCGCATTACATAAAGGAGATGGCTATATGAAGCATATTTCAACAAAGATTGTTCTGTTGTCCCTAATTAACTCCCTGTTTGTTGCTGTTATTAATGCCGGGGCCTCGCTGATTATGAGAAACAGCATGCCGGCTGGAGGGGCGGCAGGAGGTGCCGCTGGTACCGCCAATACGTCAGGAAGCGCGATAGATGCTGCCGGAGCGGCATCCCAGCAGGGAGGCGGGTTTCCTATTCCAACACCTGTGCTCATCGGCCTGGGTATTTCCCTTGTTATCGGTGTCATTATGGCATATATGCTTGGTAAGCTCATTTCAAAGCCCATTATCAAGGTGACTGAGATGACAAAAAGAACAGCCAGTTTTGATTTGGTTGAAGACGAATCCTTTGACAAGGTTTTAAAGAACAAGGACGAATCGGGTGCCATGGCCAAGGCGCTTTGGGAGACCAGGAAGGCTTTGCGTGACGTCGTTACCAATCTACAGCAGGCTACCTCAAGGGTTGCCTCTCATTCAGACAACCTTACCCAAATCACAAATGACAATGTCAAATCCATAACCCAGGTTGCCTCTACAATCAGTGAGCTTGCGGAAGGAAACAGCAATCAGGCTGAGACGGTTAATGCCATCAAGGAGACACTGTCACAGATGGTTTCGCTGATCGCCGAGATCACCGATCAGGCCTCCACGGGGGCTGAAAACGCCGTCAAGTCCCTTGATTCCATCACGGAGGGTCAAAGGGCGGTAGATGTGCAAAATCAGAAGATGCATGATATTGTGAAGGTCTCAACAGAGGTCAACCAATCCATCAACGACCTCAATACCATGATCGGTCAGGTTGCCGATATCACCGGGGTTATTACCTCCATTGCCGATCAAACCAACTTATTGGCTCTTAACGCTGCCATTGAAGCGGCGAGAGCGGGTGAAACAGGCCGGGGCTTTGCCGTTGTAGCCGATGAAATCAGAAATCTTGCCGAGGAGTCCTCTCAGGCGGCCAAGAAAATAAACGAAATTATACG
Organism: Clostridia bacterium; assembly: GCA_026418215.1. Classification (GTDB taxonomy): domain Bacteria; phylum Bacillota; class Clostridia; order DSM-8532; family DSM-8532; genus DTU059. The sequence goes on from JAOABT010000197.1 coordinate 5,902, forward strand.
AAGCACTAC
>JAOABT010000246.1 GCA_026418215.1 Clostridia bacterium
ATTCAAGACAGTCTGCATGTCGTGTACTGCACTTGTAATGGCTATTACCGCATTCTGTTCCGGGAATACGATACAGTATTGTCCAAAGGCGCCATCTCCGCGATAGGCGTTATGGCGGCAGCGCCAGAATTGATAGCCGTAGCCCTGAGCCCAGTCGCTGTTGGGGTCATCTCCGTTTTTGATTTGGGCACGGGTCGCTTCCTCTATCCAGGATGACGGTAGAATCTGTTTTCCTTCAAAAATACCCTTCTGGAGATAGAGCAGTCCGAATTTCAGGATGTCCTCTGTTTTAAGATTCAGTCCCCAGCCGCCGAAGTTATAGCCTTTGGGGCAGGTCTCCCAGTAAGGCTCATCAATCCCGAGCGGAGCGAAAAGCCTTTGGTTGAGGTAATCCCTAACGGTTTGGCCGCTAACACGCGTTAGAATGACGGAAAGCATATAGGTAGCCATGTTGTTATAAACAAAATGAGTGCCTGGTTCGTAGGTGAGGGGATGCTCAAAAAAACACTTGACGAAATCCCCGTCGGGGTGTGCAATGGCGTCGGGTGTAAAATCCTTTTCATGACCTGTCCCCATACAGAGAAGATGCTTAATCTTAAGCTTTCTAAAGCAGTCAGGAATGCTTCGATAATCGGGGAAGAAATTCACTACATCATCCTCAACACTTAATAAGCCCTCATTGACGGCGAATCCGATGGCAGTTGAGGTAAAGCTCTTGCTTAAGGAAAACAGCATATGGGGAATGTCCTTTTGGTAAGGTGCCCACCAGCCTTCACAAACGACATGCTTGTTTTTTAGGATCATCAGGCTATGGAGCTCAATATGGTGCTCATTAAGTGCATCTAAAAAGGCAATGATTTTAGAAGAAGACATTCCCTGGGCTTCAGGTGTGGAACGGGGAAGCTGGGACGGATACATACAGACACCTTCCTTCCGATGAAAAGAATCTTTTATTTATCAAAAAAATTTTTATGAAATATCTGAACAAAGCATTTTTCTGATGAGCTCAATGCTTAATCAGGATTTGTCAGACTACAACGATTGTAGCCGCATTCTAAAATGCCGTCTACAACCTTTGAAATATTAATGGTATTAAAGCTTCAGTTTATTGGCATATTTTGACTATAACATATCGGTGAACAAAAAGCAATCTAAAAAGAAAATATGTTCGAATATGATTTTGGGTCAACCTCTGTTTTGGGAGGGTCCGCTGTGATAGAATATCCATGTCAGCTTGAAAGGTTTGAGCGAGTGAGTATCATACCATAAGGCAGAACCGCCGCTACGAAAGGAAAATGAGGATGGATAAAGACGTTCTCAAGAAGTCTTCGCTTTGTGAGGCGTTTAAAGGTGTTATGGAAAAGGAGCAGCTGGGGGATGTTTTCTCCAGGGCTTTTATCACCAACCTTTGCTATCATAAAAACGATAAAAAAATTGAAATGGACATAGAATGTCACAGCGCCGTTAAGCCGAATCATCTGGAACAGCTTGAACGCGCGCTGACGACTTATTTCTCTGTAAAGGCCCACATAAGACCCGGATTTAAGCATGCTCTCAAGGAACAGCTCGATAACTGGCATGAAGAACTGCTTATGGACTGGGTTTCGCGTAAAAAGGAGCACATTGTGCACTTTTTGGAGGGCGCTCGCTTTTCATTGTCGGGGAGGCATTTGAAGGTTAATCTTGCCAATCAATCCAGTGCGATTTTAACCTCGGCAGGTGGGGGAAGATGCCTGGAAGAGGCTATGCAGGTGCTTTTTGACAGGGAGGTCAAGGTCAGCTTTGTGGATCTGGAGCTCACGGGTGAGCCTGTGGACTATATCATGGAGAAGCAGGAGGCTGAGGCTAGACTGGTAGCCGAGGTCATGGCTAACCTTCCTGAAATAGACCCTCAAAGGTCTCAATCCTCACAAAACGCTGCTCCTAAGGCACAAAAGCCGGCATCCTCCGACAATGGCTTTGTACGCTATAAGTCCTCCGGAAAGGCTGCAGCCAAGGAAAGGGAGCAGAATCCCAATATCATTTTCGGTCGTACCATTAAGGGCCAGCCTGTGAAGATGAATCAGGTGGATACAAATTCGGGCGCTGTCGTTATAGAGGGTCAAATCCTCAAGTCGGACAAGCGTGAGCTGAAAAACGGAAGAACTCTTGTCACCTTTGATATCACGGATTTTTCATCCTCCTTAACATGCAAGCTGTTTCCAAATGAGGATGAGCTGTCCCTTATCCTTGAAAAGC
>JAOABT010000251.1 GCA_026418215.1 Clostridia bacterium
GCTTTTCAAGAAGCTTGTGGGACAATCCCCAACCCAGTATTGCAAAACCAGAATGAAGGCTTAGCTTCTATATAATTTTTACATTAGCCTATCGCGAGGTGGCAATGCTTTTTTCCTAAAATGCTCGGTATACTTTGGTACACATGCAAAAGCCCGCAATACTGATGCTCAGGCAGTATTGCGGGCCCTATATAAGGTTTAGGAGGAGTATGCAGCTCTTAAGCTCTGTGCTTTTCCATCCACTTGACGGCATAGTCCACAAAAGGTCTTTGCCGGATGAAGCGTACCTGGGCATCGCCTACCTTGTGAATGGGAACATTGTTTTCCTTTTCGTAATCGGTTCCGATCTCGACAAAGTCCTCATCATCGACCCAAATGGTCGGATAAGTGACCCATTCTCTTTTGCCATTGACCATAATGGCGCTGCTCTCATTCACCGTCTTCTTGGTGAAATTAGCCCTCATCTCGGCAAGGTGCAGTGATGTGTTCTTGTTATGTCCCACCCCGATTAAGAGGATGTAGCCGTCCAGCTTATATAGCTTGTCGACAGGAGAACCCTCTCCGAAGATGTTACTGAGGTCATGGTCTTTCGTCAGGTATTCAGCATGCTTGCCGACTGCCGCAACCGATCGGGCCGGGTGATCCGAGCGGAAGACGCCTGGCCATTTTGCGAACATTTCTGCCACAACTCCCATACCGATGGCCGGTGTTACTTTCTTGTCGTAAGCAGGCCAATTCTCACGAATAATGGGCCACCATTCCTCAGGCTCTTCCCAGTGTACACCTGTAGAAGGGTCAAGGTTCTTCCAGGTTTGCGAGGGCATCATCAGGGTGCCTTCCTCGCCAACGATTTCAAGCAGAGCCCGAATGACTGTTTCTGAGCCTCCAACGACAAAGCCCAAGCTCTTAAGCGAGGTATGTACGAATAGGGTCTGCCCCTTATCAACGCCGCAGGCTTTGAACTGGCTGATAAGATCCTCCTTTGTCAGAATGGATCGCGTTTCTTTTTTCTCACTCATATTTTCCCTCCGCGTTCTTTTGATATTGAAGTGATACCTTTCCTTCAGCCCTTTTCTCTAAAAGGCTGTGGAGTAGAATGCTGCTGTCAATAAGCTCTTGGTGAGTTCTTGTTTTTAGCTTGTAAAGATAAATATCATGGTGGATGTGTTCGGCAACGATATTGGCTAAAAGCGGGTTCTCAGTAAAGGTTCCCGTCATCTCCTCAAAATGATTTTTTGCGGAGCAAATGAGAGTATCCTTTAGATCCACGACCAGCATGAGCCGTACCTCATCGATTTGTACCGAATCATCAAGCTTTGCTATAGGGTGACGATATAGCTCGACAGGAAGACCAGACACATCTATGGGACTGTAGGTGAAAACAATGGTACGGACACCCCTCTGAGCAATTTCAAGAAGTTCCTTTTTAAAAAGCTGTAAATCAATGCAGGTATTGATATACACTTCCTTTTGAGCCTTCACAAGCAGCTCTTTTGCTTTCTGAATGAAGTTCTGCGTGCCCTTGAGATTGTAATAATTCTTTTCATAGTCGCCTTCCTCGAGCTCCAGCAGATCCTCTTTGAGGGTGCTCGTGGTATCCTCAAAATCCCGTTTTATTTTCTCAATAAGAGTATCAGGACTTTCGGCACGGTAAAGGTTGGTCTCACCCGGAATGAGATAAACAACGCCTCGTTTGTAAAGGTTGTTCAACGCAGCATAAACAGAGGATCGCGAGGCATTGATCTTCTTTGCAATCTGCGAGCCGTTCAGCTCACGGTGCTTCACCAGCATGACGTAGGCCTTTGCCTCAATTACATTAAAATTGAGCTTCTCAAGTTTTTCAATCAGTTTATCTTCATTCATATCATCACCTGTTGTACATATTGTACAACAGGATGACTTGCAAAGCAAGATCCCACTTCTGCTTTTTTCGACAAATAAAAAAGGCTGCCCTCGGCAGCCTGTGAATATTATCTTTGATCAACGCTATTATAAAGTAGTATGGGTTCAGTCTCGATCATCCAATTCCAAGAAAGAAACGGGATTTTCCATGAAACAGTCCCTGTCGGTTTAAAATCTCATGAAGTCAGCATCAACGCCTCAATTAATTATCAATCGGGTTACTCTCCACGGGCTTCCTCACAAGCCTTTTAGCCGCCAGTACAATAAGCCCGATGAGGATCAATCCCATACAGACCATGGTCAAGAGGCTTTTCAGTGTCGTAAAAATATTGCTCAAGCTGGCAAAGTTTTCTAGCCTTGTGGGATAATTCTTCAGCATGACAATGATCATGATGTTCTCAAGCCAGTCAAAAAGTCCTGCAAGAAAGCCAAGCAACCCCGGCAGCCACGGTTTCTTCATTTGCGGGAAAAGGGTCTTGGTTAGAAAGGCCAATGTAAAGAAGTAGAAAAAGGAATAAGCCAGAGGAAAAGGAAAATCCAACGGAATGATGGCGTTCAAGTCAAAGGCTCTTCCTTCCGCACCGAGGGCTTCTAGCACCTGATAGGCCTTATCCACCGAATAGCCGCTCATTTCCATGTCCAAAATGCTGGGTCCGCCTGTAATTTCATGCAGTCTGGCCATACCAAAGGGCTTGAAGCTAATGAGTGCATAGGCTGCTAGGAAGATGATCAGGGCTATGACTACAGTTTTTCCTTTAAACATGTCTTTTTTCTTCACGGTTGTACCTCCAGCATTTCATTCTCTTATAGGTTTGGCTTTTAAGCTTCAAAAGAAACCCTATCGTCCGAGTTTAATGACCGGGCAGGTTATGACCCTTTGATATCAACCATGATCCAAGACAACAGCCAAGCTTTTTCTGCGAACTTTAGCCTTTCTTTGCCAACGGCTTTGCCAACGGGTACTCAGGACCTAAAACCCTGTTTTGTTCAATTCTGTGCAGATTCCGAGCTGAAAACCTTATTAATGATGTACCACCGGTCGCTGATCTTAAGCAAATTGTAGTAATCCGTATACTTAAGGCTCTTGAAGTGCCACTCCATCTTAACGGCTGCCGCATCCTTCGCAATATCGATATAAATAATGTTCTTGATGCTCTTCTCTTTGTTAATCGGATGCTCGGAATTTTCTTTGAGCCTGGCAAGCGCCTCGCAGAATTCCTCAATACTGACATTCATAAAGCCCTGCTTTGTGTTGTAAAACAGCTGTGCATTGGGGTGAAACGCCCTATTAACGAGGTCTATGCTGCCTGTATCTATGCCATCGGCCAAGTATTTGAGAGTCTCCCTGATTTTATGCTCGTCAGGTGTCACTTGGTCCACCTTCCAGTTCGTCGCATACTCCCTCTTACATTCTACCATAAACCTGCCAATTTGGAGACAGCAGAAAATAAATAAAAACCACGGCTGCCTGTGAACTGTCTCTTATACACATCT
>JAOABT010000284.1 GCA_026418215.1 Clostridia bacterium
TAGGGAATGAGACGCTATATAAAGTAGAAGCTACGCCTATGCTAGAATAATGCTGTCATCCCTTTACCCCTTCACTAGACTTTCAAGCTGCGAATCCCTTTTTGTATAGCAGATACTTTGAAGCTGCGATCGTTACGATTCCGGACACACCACTTGATTTCTCTAAATCTTGGTTGTATTTTCATGTGTTCTTACCGAGCTGTAAAACAAAAGAAGGCGGGTTCCCCACGCCTTCTCCACTTCAATCTACTCTCTATGCAAGGATTACTGGCCGGAAGCCTGCTTCAGAAGCTGCTTGGTCACTCTGGTAAACCAGTTGTAGGTCCATGTCGCCTTACTGATGGCATCGACCTGATCAGGATCCTGCTTTTCAATAAGCTGTGCCTTATAGGTGTTAAAGCCCTTCAAATCATCACGGCACTGCTGCTTGTAGATTTCAGAGGGCATGACCTCTTCATAGGTCTCATCAAAAACCCTATCACCGTTCTTTGAGTCATAGATATTCATTTCATAGGTTTCGATCTTCCCATCCTTGATGGTCGCAGAGGCCTTGGCATAGTAGCCTTCGCCATCCTTGCTGGACTCATAGGTGTAAGTTCCATCCTTGTATTTAGCGGCTTCAGGCGTTGCAGAGGGTGACGCGGAATTGGTGGCGCTAGCGGATGCGGATGGTGTTCCTGCTGCTGCAGGTTTGCTGGAGCATCCCGCAATGGCTGTTAAAAGGCTCAAAACAAGTAGTAAGGATATCCACTTCTTCATGTTATTCCTCCAATTATTTCTATCTAGGTGCTTCCTTCATTATAGGGGATGCAAGGCCTTGGAGTATAACATTTTTTGCTTTTTTAAAGCGGGAGACAGACTTCCATTTCACAGTAATCATCACTGCATAATTCAAAGGGTATATGTTCAAGTACATAAGACTTTTGATTCCAGTACCCTGTTTGCTGAGACCAGTTGGCCACATACATCAGAATGCTTTCTAAGGTGCCAAAAGACAATTCATGCGGACTGTGGGACCCAACATAAGTAAATACCGCATATTTATTAGACTTCAGCAGCTCTTTTTCCATGCCCTCAGGTGTTGGCTCATCTGGCGGAACAGAAATGCTAGGCAAATAATAGGAATAACCACTCGTGAAATCAGATTTAAAATGGGTTAAGCCAAAGTAAGAGTCTTTGTCGGAATGGGATGTGATACGAAGCCTTTCTTGAGTGTAAAAGTACTTTCCGGCCTTGGCCGCCGTATAATCGCGTTCATTTTCCTCATGACAGATTTTGCAGCGGACGCCCATTAACGTCATATCGGGCAGCAAAGCTGTCTCAGGCTTAACCATAAGCCCCTGATCCAAGGAAGTAAGCTCTGCAAGGTTCAACGGCTCGGTGAGTCTTATGGATTTGGTTCCCGCTCGGAATTCATTCGGTGTGCACTGAAACTCATTAAAAAAGGACCTGCTGAAGGACTGGTAATGCTCAAAACCAAAGTCCATGGCAATGTCACTCGCCCGAAGAGATGTCTGTAAAAGCTTCTCAGCGCTTTTTGAGAGCTGCCTGCTTCGAACATACTCCATGAGGCTTTTACTGGTAATGCGCTTAAAGACCCTATGAAAATGAAACTTAGACATATAGGCCTCAGAGGTCACGGCTTCAAGGCTAAGCCTTGATTCAAGATTCTCTTCTATATACGCAAGCACGCGCTTTAAGCTTTCCATGATAAGCGAATCCGTCATTTATAATCTCCCTGCTTTAAAATGAACTTACAGAAGATAACGGCTGATAACCTTTGCATCCCATGTATTCTTTGTATATTTGTCCAGTCCGCACAGACTTAAAACAAAAGCTGCCACTATAAGTGACAGCTTTTACCACACTGGAATATACCTTATTACTGGATGATTTCTACAACAACCCTCTTGTTCTCTTTGATGGCTGCTGCTTTCATGACAATGCGGATGGCCTTTGCAATTCTTCCCTGCTTGCCGATAACCTTGCCCATATCGTCTTCGGCTACCTTAAGCTCAAGGATAAGGGATTGCTCGCCTTCCACTTCGTTAACTGAAACCTCTTCAGGACTGTCAACCAAGGATTTCGCAATTTGCTCCAGCAATTCTTTCATTGGTAGTACCTCCATTACGCTGCAGAAATAGAAATCACTGTGTGACCCCTGCTATCTTCAGAAGCTTCTTAACAGTGTCAGTAGGTTGTGCACCGTTGCTAATCCACTGCTTCACCTTTTCAGCATCAACGCTGATCAAGGAAGGATTTGCCAGAGGATCGTAGGTACCTACCTGCTCAATGAACTTACCATCACGAGGAGATCTCTCATCTGCAATGATTATTCTGTAGAAGGGCTTCTTCTTAGCACCCATTCTCTTAAGTCTTATCTTTACCATGATTTCACCACCTTTCAAAAGTTATGCATGGGTTTTCTATGATTAGAAGGGCCTTTTAAAGCCTCCCATACCTTTCATCAGCTTGTTGGCCTTGCCGCCTGATAAATTTTTCATGAGTTTATTCATGTCTTCAAACTGCTTTAAGAGACGGTTGACATCGGTTACGGTTGTACCGCTCCCCTTGGCAATTCGGACACGACGGCTGGCATTTAATACATTTGGATTATTTCTTTCCTGCTTGGTCATGGACTGAACGATGGCCACAGTTCTTCCGAACTGCTTTTCATCAAGATCCACACCCTTTAAGACCTTTGCGTCCACACCCGGAAGCATGCCGAGAATCTGGTTCAACGGCCCCATCTTCTTGACCTGCTGCATTTGCTCAAGGAAGTCTTCAAGCGTAAAGCTCTGGGTGCGCATCTTCTTTTCGAGCTCAAGAGCCTTCTTTTCATCAAAGGCGGTCTGAGCCTTCTCAATAAGGCTTAAAACATCGCCCATACCCAGGATTCTCGAGGCCATACGATCGGGATAAAAGGGCTCCAAATCGCTGAGCTTTTCGCCCAAACCGGTGAACTTAATAGGCTTTCCGGTTACGGCACGGGTTGAAAGCGCCGCACCGCCGCGGGTATCGCCATCGAGCTTGGTGAGGATAATGCCATCGACGCCTAGCTTTTCGTTAAAAGAACCGGCGACATTGACCGCATCCTGACCGGTCATGGCATCCACCACAAGGAGGATTTCATGAGGCTTTACATTATCTTTAATATTCTTGAGCTCATCCATGAGCTGCTCATCGATGTGCAAACGGCCTGCGGTATCGACGATGACAACGTCGAACTGCATGGACTTGGCATGCGCGACAGCCTTTTTGGCAATTTCAACGGGGTTGGTCTGGGTTCCCATCTCGAAGACGGGAATGTTGAGCTGCCCGCCCACAACCTGGAGCTGCTTGACAGCAGCAGGACGGTAAACGTCGCAGGCTACCAGTAGCTGTCTCTTATACACATCTCCGAGCCCACGA
>JAOABT010000486.1 GCA_026418215.1 Clostridia bacterium
GAGCTTATTCTAAAGCTTGTCGAGTATAAAAAGTACAAGGAATTTTCAGCCATATTGAACGAACGGGAAGCCAAGTGGGAGCGTGTCCACTACAAGCTTCCCGAGGTTCTGCCTGAAATTGTTGTTGAGGACGAGCTGGAAGTCTCGCCCTTTACACTTCGAAGCTGTCTTGCTGAAATGCTCAAGCGCTATCAGGAAAAAATGAATGACGTCTCCAAAAAAATGAAGCGCATTTTAAACCAGGAGAAGGTCTCCTTAAAGTCCAAGGTTCGAGAAATACTGGATATGCTGGGCCGCGGGCTGAAAATTTGTTTCTCAAGGCTTTACAATACCAGAGAAAAAAGCAAGCTCGAGGTGGCAACAGGCTTTTTGGCTATGCTCCAGGTTGTGAAGGTCGGGCAAGCGAGCGTCGAGCAGGAGAATGTCTTTGGCGAGATATATGTAACACCCCTTGAAAAAGAGGTTGATCCCGTTACCATAGATGCAATAGAGGATGATGACGAGTGAGCACCATTACCGATGTGGAAATGATTATTGAGGCCGTGCTGTTTGCCTCGGGAGATCCTGTTTCTCTGGAAAAGCTGGCTGAAATCATCGGCCATGACAAAAAAACAACCAAAGGCATAATGGCTAACCTCATCTATAAATTTCAGAATTTCTCCCGCGGCATCATGGTCAGGGAGATTGACAACAGCTACCAGCTTTGCACCAAGCCTGAAATGGATGAGCATATCATCAAGCTCGGTTCAGTAAGGCGAAAGCAGGGGTTAACGCCTGCAGCCTATGAGGTGCTATCCATTATCGCCTACAATCAGCCGGTTACAAGAGCTTATGTCGAGCAAATCCGCGGCGTCAACAGCGACAGCGTGCTTTTAAAGCTCGTTGAGCGCAACCTCATCCGTGAAGCCGGCCGTGATGATGCTCCTGGAAAGCCTAAACTTTACGAAACGACCGAGGAATTTCTGCGCGTTTTCGGATTTACCTCCATCAAAGAGCTTCCTGCACTCGAAATGAATGAAATACAGGAAGTTATGGAAAATGTGCCAATAGACTGACTAAACGCTTCATAAGAGAATAAACCATGAAAGAGCTGGAAAATATAAGGTGCGGTGGTACCTGAATGTTTTTTAAAGCTCTTTTTATTTTTATTGCCTTATTATTAATCCTCGTCTTTATCCTAACAAGGCTCAAGCTTTCTCTTATGACCCTCATCCGCTTCAACGATGAGGGTTTTAAAATGGAAGTCCGGGTCATGTTTTACAAGCTTTTAACCCTTTACCAGTGGGAACTGGAGGAAGGCGGCTTAAGCTTTCTATTGAAGAAAAAGAAGGATGTTCCGGATGAAAACAAGACTAAAAAGGGCCGACTGAGCTCTATTCTAAGAATGCAATTCTCTAAGGATACTTTAAAATATCTTCGGAAGGATCTCCAGGTTTTCAACCTGTCGGTCAAGGGGAACATCTCGACAAAGGACGCGGCCCGGACGGCGCTTCTTTACGGCCTGACCTGGCAGCTCTTGGGTATGGTGATTCCTTTCGTTCCGCAAAAGCATCTCAAGCTTGAATTTTATCCCGACTTTCACAAGGAAAAATCTGATTTGCTGGCCACCTGCATATTAAGAGTGCAAATCATCCATATTATAGATTTGATACTGCAACACAGACACAAAAACGCTAAGAAAGGAAGAAGTGAAAATTATGGGACAGCATCCAATTGAAGAGCTCATGAAAACAGCCATGGAGAGTATTAAGGAGATGGTGGATGTCAATACCATAGTGGGTGATGCTGTGCAAACCATAGACGGCACCGTCATTATCCCGGTATCCAGGGTTGCCTTTGGCTTTGCAGCCGGCGGTGGCGAATATAGCAATGATCGCAGGACCGAAAGCGCCACCTATCCCTTTGCCGGAGGCAGCGGCGCCGGTGTGAGCATTAATCCGGTAGCCTTCATGGTTGTTGGAAGGAACAACACCATCAAGATGATTTCCGCTTCCCCGCAGGCTTCGCTTGACCGTATATTAGATAATGTTCCCGAAATCATTGAAAAGGTTAAAAAGGCCTTCGACTCGCATGGAAAGTGCGACAGCAAAAGAGACGACAAGGAAATTATTGAGAAGGTTACCGAAAAGGAAACACTGAAATATCAGGACCCCGAGCATCAGGAGTAGTTTTTCTTAATCGTTTATAAAAGCAAGTGGCGTGCCTTTCGGTACGCCACTTGCTGTCATCTGCATAATATCCGAACTGTTAATCTCGGATTGCTTTATGTACTGAGGGCGTACATGGAGTACGCCGTTTTAGGGCATTAAAGAGGGGGCTTTAGGCCCCCTGTTGTTAAGTCTTAGATTACTGGTTCATTGTTGAAGAGCTGCTTTTCTCAGTGGGATAGGAATTGCCAGTATAGGACTGGAATACCTTCTTAACGATGTTACCACCGATCTTACCAGCGTCACGTGAGGGAAGGTCACCATTGTAACCCTGCTTCAGGTTGATACCGAGCTGGCCAGCGATTTCATACTTCATGTTGTCAAAGGATGTCTTGCTGTTACTGTTGTTTGCCATTTATCTCACCTCCTCAATACTTATTATGGCTGAAGACGATTTGAATATAAGTAGAAAGATATGGAGTAATACACTCATTTTGGCTCTTGCTATCAGACGTAATATAAAGGTATACTTAATCGACAAATTTACTGAAAAAATGAGAATAATAAACAGAATATTTTACAAGTTGACATAACCTCTGTTGTAACGTTCAATATATTGTGGTATAGTCGTAAATAGGTACACATTTTATGTGTATTTCAGGCACCCTTTAACCAAAGAAGAAAAGATTGCGCCTGCAATCCCCTAAAGGAGATGATTTCGTGCTCACGAACCTGCTTTTCAATAAACGTAACCTTGAAAAAGCCCTGGATGCTTCATGGCTTAGAAACGAGGTCATTTCTCAGAATATCGCGAATGTTGATACTCCCGGCTATAAACGCAAGACCGTCAGGTTTGAAGAATACCTCGACAGCGAAATGAAAACAGGCAAGTTCGACAAGGGGCTTTCCAGGTTTCAGGACAGCGGCATACAAATTTCCGAGGAGCCTTCCAGCACAGCCTACCGTAGCGACGGAAACAACGTCGATATCGAAAATGAGATGGCTCAGCTCGCTGCCAACAGTCTTCGCTACAACACCCTGATTCAGAAGATGAATGGAGATTTTCAAAGACTGAGCAGTGTTATTAAAGGAGGTCGTTAATCGTGGGATTCTTTAATTCGTTTAACATAAGCGCTTCTGCGCTGACCGCCCAACGCCTCAGAATGGACGTTATTTCTGAAAATATCGCAAATGTTAATACAACTCACACAGCCAATGGTGGGCCTTACCGCAGAAAGGTCGTTGTTTTTCAGGAAAGACAGGGTGACGCCCCGTTTTCCCAATACCTTTCCAATGCCAGCCGTGAAAGATTTCAGGTTGGAGGCGGTGTAAGAGTCACTAAAATTGCCGAGGACCAAAGCCCCTTGAAGGAAGTTTATGATCCCGGCAACCCCGACGCTGACGCCAACGGTATCGTGAAGATGCCTAATGTCGAGGTCGTTACCGAAATGGTCAACATGATCTCGGCCACACGTGCCTATGAAGCCAATGTCACCGCGCTTAACGCGTCCAAGTCCATGGCGGCTAAAGCCTTGGAAATCGGCCGCTAAACGCTGAGGGAGGGGGTTGATAAACCATGGCCGTACAAGGAATTAACGCATTGAATACGGTAGCTGGAGCAGTTCCCATGCCG
>JAOABT010000514.1 GCA_026418215.1 Clostridia bacterium
GCCCCCGTGCATCCATCAGCCTTTTCCGCGCAGCTCAGGCATCCGCTCTTTATGATGGAAGAGATTATGTAACTCCTGAGGATATCCGCGACCTGGCTGTTCCCGTCTTAAGCCACAGATTAATGCTCAAGCAGGAAGCCAAGATCAAGCGTGTCAACAACGAAAGCATCATCAATGACATCATCCAGCATCAGAAAATTCCTGTCACCATGAAATAGACAGCCAGGTACGACAGACTAGAAGGAAGGGTGGGAATGCCATGACACAACTGGACGATGATCAATCCTTGCTCACTAGGGAAAAGGCAAATCGTAAGCGAAATATCATTCGCTATTGCGGTGTACTCTTTGCAAGCCTGACCTATGCGTACTTTTTCGGGGGATTGTTTCCTTATACACTGCTTTACTTAACCTTAAGTTTACCTATAATGTCGTTAATACATCTTATCATCACATGTGCGCTATTTCGCATGACTGAGCGCTTAAATGAACGCACCTTTGTAAAAGGGGAGTGCGCCTGTTACTATCTAGTGCTTCAGAACAGCTCTTTTCTGTACATGCCTTATATCACCGTACACATGTACATGGAGGGTCAGATTATCTGTAAGAGCCTTAAAAGCATGAGACTGGCCATGGCTCCGTTTAGAACCCGTGAGTTCAAGTATGAAATGCCCCTGTTTTTCAGAGGACGCTATGATATTGGTGTCAAGCGCATTCAAATTCATGATCTCTTTGGAATCTTTCATTACACCCTTTATCCCTATGAGAAGAAAAACATCCTGGTCAAGCCACGAATTTTAGATATTCTATTCAAAAACGTACCGGTTGCAAGAATTTCGGAGGGTGAGCTCACCTCGGGCTTTAAAGAAACAGGCAATGACGAGATTATGGATATCCGTGAGTACGCTTACGGCGACAGCTTTAGAAAGATTCATTGGAAGCTCTCCTCAAAGCTGAACAAAACCTTGGTCAAAGAAACTCGAAATGAGCTTGATAACGATGTTGTGGTTCTTTTAAACCTTCAAAAGCCTGAAGTGATGGACGAGGATGCCTTATTAAAGGAAGACTGCCTTATTGAGGAGCTTATCTCCAATATTAATTATTTGCTGAAACGAAATGTACCGGTGAAGCTCTGCTTTTACAGGTATGGACCCATGGTCCTCAGGGCAACGACGCCTATTGAATTCCAAAGCCTTTATCAGATGGTCTCCGAGGTCAAATTCAACCAAACAGACGACTTTGCCCAGGCCATCGAATACTTTACCGATACCGAAACCAACGGCAACCTGGTTTACCTGTTCTCTGTGAACCTGGACGGGGAGCTTATCAGCAAGGCCTTCCATATCAAGAACAAGGGCTTTGATCTGGAGCTCTATTATGTGAATCTTGTAGGTGCCGAGGATGATCAAACGCAAGCCAGCAATGATCTTGCCGATGTCCTATTAAAGAACGATATCAGAGCCTTCAAGCTCGAGCCTTCCATCATTCATATTGAAGGCTCCCAGCAGGAGGTTGTGACTGAAACTGTGAAAGTGGGGGTGAGGGCCTATGAAGCAAAGATTTGACAAGCTGTCTCAGTTCGTGATCGGCTGGGCCTACACCTACATACTGATCTATTTGGTGGGCGTCATTGTTTACCCCGATGTCCCGCTGCTTGAAATAATTGTCCTGTCCTTATCTGCATATGCTCTTGTGAGCCTTGTGTACCTTAATAATGTTGCAGGCAGCATCTTTCTCGGGCTTGTGGGCACTGCGCTCGCAGGGACAGCCTTGCTTTATCTCTTCAAGGTTTCCTTTGCAGCACCGATTACCAGAATTGTTGATGATATCGTGACCCTATGGGGTAAAATCATGTACAACGAGCCCCATGAGGATGCGTTTATGAGCAGAGCGGCACTTGTCTTCATTATTGCCCTATCTATTTTTGCAGCTGTTTTGGTTATATCGCTCTATAAGCGTCATTTCAGCTTTTTTATCATCACGGGCCTGGCTTTGTCCATGACGGTTTTTTCCTGGTACATGACAGGGAAGGAAAGCCGCATTACCTTTGGACTTTTATGCACCCTGACAGTGCTAAGCTATATTCGCCACGTGTATGCGAAGAAAAAGAAGCTTGGCCTGGTTTCTGACCAGCTGCCCCTCGGGAATCTCATGCTGTTCACGCTTCCCTTGGCGCTTATTCCCGTTATCATCATCGGTTTTATTCCAAAGAATGATTTGCCCATTCAATGGCCATGGCTTGATACCAAAATCATGCATGCCATTGAGTATATGGAGCAGCGTTTCAGCTACTCCAACGTAGAGTACTTCAGTCTCTCAAGCACGGGCTTTAACGGCGTTTCTCAAAGACTTGGCGGACCGGTCAGGCCCAGCAACACCGTTGTTATGGATATTAAGGCTGAAAAGCGCACGTACTTAAGAGGCGCCATTTATTCCTGGTACGAAAACAACAGCTGGGCCTCATCAGATGGCAACCTGCGTGATGCTGTTATTGAAAATGAGAACCAGGCTGAAATCGGGGAGACAAGGACAGGCTGGGTCAATATTCCTGTGGAGGATATGTTCGCCGATGTAACACCTGATGACAGACAGCTATTGGAGAACCTATCCTCAGGTAAGCTTGAAAGCGTTCTTTACCCGACCTATTCACTTGAGGTTAAATATCGCAATATGTCAACCAGGACAGTCTTCACACCTCTAAAAAGCGTCATGCCCGTCACCAGATGGGACAACACGCCCATGAGCCTTTTAGAAAACAGGCACGGCGCTGTTATTTCCAATGTCAGGCTTCCATCCGGATCGACGTATAAGCTGCAATATGTCCAGCCCATGTATGGCGAGCCGATGCTGAAGAAGGCGCTGACCTTCTCGAAAAAGGGCCTCTATAAGGATGCGATCGATGTATTGACACAAAAGCGGGAGTCACTGACAAATGCAAATGTCATAGATGTTCCTGTTTCAAATGTCGAGGTCCAAGGTGATGCCAATGATATCCGTATTGCTAAAAACAGTTCGGAAGCGGGCACCAAATCTTCCTCACAAAACGCATTGACAATTACTGACATTAATCGCAGGATACAGTATCTTTCCACTTTAAATGACCGTGCAAAGGCTATTGAAGGTGAGTATACCAAGCTTAATGACTCTATTTCACCAAGAATTAAGGAACTGGCTGCAACCATTACAAAGGACAGCAAATCCGACTATGAGCGAGTTGTCAAGCTTCAGGACTACCTCCGAATCAATTACACCTACACGCTAAACGCCAGGGTTGTGCCGCAAGGGAAGGACTTTGTAGACTATTTCCTCTTTGAAGACAAGAACGGCTATTGTACCTATTACGCAACGGCCATGGCCATCATGCTTCGAACCCTAGGCATACCGGCGCGTTATGTTGAAGGCTATGTGCTGCCTGAAGAGGCCAATCATGATAATGTCTACACCGTGTCGAACAAGAATGCTCACGCCTGGGTCGAAGTCTATTTCGAAGGCTTTGGCTGGATGACCTTCGAACCCACAACGGTTTACAAGGATGTTATGAACTACCGCAACACGGCGAAGCCGACAGGAGTTTACACGGGCTCAACCTATGAGGACATCGAAGCCCTGATGAAAAGGTATCGGGGAAGTGATGATATCCCGGGTTATGTTCCTGTTAAGGAGGATGCCAGCAATTCTAAGGATTTAAGCCGCATCATTTCCTATATTCCTTGGGTACTGGGCGGACTTCTGGTTCTCGCCATTCTTGTCAATCTATTTGCTGCACTCATTGGAAGCCTCATCCTGACTAGACTTAAGAGCGGTAAAAAGGTAATTCGCTTATACGAGTCCATGCTGAAATGGCTTTTGAATGTGGGGTACGTGATAAAACCCGGCGAAACCGTCCGCGAATTCAGCGCAAGAATTGATAAGATGTATTATTTTAAAGAAAATACCTTCCGTGAGGTTACAGAGATATTTTCAAAGGTGAGATACGGCCAGCAGGAGGTCACGACAGAAGAAATTAATGCTGTAAAAAGGGTTTATAAGGAGCTTAGGAGATCAGTCTTAAAGGAATTGGGCTTCCGTAGATACATGCCCTTACGTCGACTTTTCCTCGGTATCTGAAAAAATACATTAATTGCAAAGAGGCGCACGGTTGTGCGCTTCTTTTTGTATACAACTCCCAGACATTTTGGTATGATAATATTAAAATATGTTTCTTTTTGCAAACAAGGGGGACTCGGTAAAATGAGTGAAGCGCTCAATTTGGTGAATATCACCGAAGGAAGGGCACTGTATCAGGTGCCTCGTATAGATGATCTTAGGAGTATGATCAAGCGCTGTGAAACTGAGTATGGGAACCATACGGCCTTTCGCTTCCGACATGATCCGCAGGGACAGACTCAGAGCAGGACTTTTAAACAATTTGCGCAGGATATCAACGCTTTTGGAACTGCACTTATACATACAGGACTTCAAAATTCACGAATTGCGATTATCGGTGAAAACCGTTATGAATGGGTTGTATCCTATCTTGCTACTGTGAATGGCGTTGGTATTGCGGTACCCCTCGACAGAATGCTACCGCCCAACGAAATTGCTATGATGCTCGAACGCGGAGATGTAGACGTTCTGGTTTATTCACACGCCTTTCAATCTACTGTTGAAACAATAGCCTTATCTAATAAACGCGTTAAGGCCTTTATCTGCATGAATCCCGAGAAGGACGAAAAGGTTCATGGGACAAGCTTCTATGCTTTCTCAGATCTTCTTAAGCAAGGAAAAGCACTCATTGAAAAGGGTGACCAAAGCTATACCAGCTGCGTCATTGACCCTCATGCTATGAGTATTCTGCTCTTTACCTCGGGTACTTCCTCAACCTCTAAAGCTGTTATGCTGAGCCATACCAACATTTGCGCCGACATCATGGCTATCGGTGGCATTTTCCATGGTGTACCCGGCGAATCAGTTTTATCCGTTCTACCGCTTCATCATACCTTTGAGAATACAACGGGCCTATTATTCCCGCTGTACCTCGGTATGACCGTATCCATCAGTGATGGCCTTAAATATCTCCAGAAGAATCTTTCCGAATATAAGCCCGATGTCCTGGTGGGTGTGCCTTTAATATTCGATAAGTTCAAAAACCGCATTATGGAAGAGGTTAAGAAAAAGGGGATGCTGCGTAAGGTCAAGATTATGATGGGCGTCACCAATGTTGTGCGATACACCGGTCTCGACCTCAGAAGAAAAGTGTTTAAGCAGCTCTTAGATACCTTCGGCGGACGCCTACGCGTCATCATCACAGGCGGTGCCGCCATGGATGCTCCAACAGCCAATTGGTACGAAAATATTGGCGTCAGGGTTTACCAAGGCTATGGACTTACAGAAACCTCACCTGTTGCGGCAGGCGGCAATGATCGTATCCGAAAGGCA
The DNA here is from genome assembly GCA_026418215.1 of Clostridia bacterium. Lineage (GTDB taxonomy): Bacteria > Bacillota > Clostridia > DSM-8532 > DSM-8532 > DTU059. The sequence continues at coordinate 5,418 of JAOABT010000514.1, forward strand.
GGAACCTGCGGTGAGCCGCTGCCAGGCATCAAGATAGCCATTGCCAATCCCGATGCAACAGGCTCAGGTGAAATCGTCATTAACGGTAAAACCGTTATGCTGGGCTACTGGAAGAACGACGAAGCCACCAAAGAGGTGCTTCAGGATGGTTGGTTCCATACAGGCGACCTGGGCTGCGTCGACAAAAAAGGTCTTATCCACGTTACAGGCCGAGTTAAGTCCATGATTGTTCTTAAAAACGGTAAAAAGGTTTTTCCGGAAGAGCTTGAATCCCATATCAACAAGCTTGAGTATGTCAAGGAGTCTATGGTCTGGGGAGAAGCGGCGGCTGACGGCACCGTGGATATCTGCGCCAAGATCATTCTCGACAAGGAACAGATAGGGGAGGTTATTTCTTCGCCCGAAAACGAGGATGAAATTAAGGCTCTGTTGGATTCGGCCATAAAGGAAATCAATAAACAGATGCCTGTTTATAAAATGATACGCTATTATGTTTTTGGCTATGATGAACTGATCAAGACCACAACCATGAAGGTTAAGCGCTATGTGGAGGCCGATCAAATGCGGGCGCTTTTGGCCCAAATGACCACAACCATAAAAAACACCGCCGGCAAGAACATTGATAAGCTGAAAGAGATGCTGTCGAAACGTGTCGGACATAACTAAACAAAAGAAGATGTGAGACAGGCGAAAACCTGTCTCTATTTTTATGTTTAAATTATGACTAGGTCATATGAGTGTTGAAAATAAATAATTTTGTATGTTTTATCTTGTATACAAAAAACATATGGTATATAATTTTTTTGTTGGAAATTGGGGAATACTAAATCCTGTCAACGTTGAAAGGAGTATCACATTTATGAGTCTCTTCTTGAAAAGAATTACCGAACGTGCAAGAGCGGATAAAAAGACCATTGTTCTTCCAGAAAGCACCGATATCCGCACTATTAAAGCAACCGCAATGATTTTGGAACAAGGCTTTGCCAATGTTGTTCTAGTAGGAGAAGAGGATAAGATCAATACGCTGAAAGGCGATTTAGATATCAGCGGAGCGCAGATCATCAATCCGCTTACATCCGATAAATTCGAGGATTATGCAAACAGCTTCTATGAAATGAGAAAAAGCAAGGGAGTAACCCTGGAACAGGCCCGTGAAACCATGAAGAACCCTCTTTACTGGGGCGTTATGATGGTTAAGAAGGGCGAAGCTGACGGTATGGTGGCAGGTGCCATCAATTCTACCGCTAATACCCTTCGTCCTGCGCTTCAAATTCTTAAGACTGCACCTCATGTTAAGCTGGTTTCTGCCTTCTTTATTATGTGCGTTCCCGACTGTGAATTCGGTCAAAACGGAACCTTCCTCTACGCTGACAGCGGTCTGGTTGAGAACCCCAATGCAGAAGAGCTTTCAGAAATTGCCGTTTGCTCTGCTGCAACCTTCGAAAACCTCGTGGAGGCACAGCCAAAGGTTGCCATGCTTTCCTACTCCAGCTATGGCAGCGCCAAGAGCGAGCTTGTCGACAAGGTGATCGAAGCCACCAAGCTTGCTAAGGCAAAGGCTCCTGACGTGTTAATCGATGGAGAGCTTCAGGTGGACGCCGCTATCGTTCCTGAAATTGCCAAGTCCAAGGCTGCGGCAAGCCCGTTGAAGGGTGAAGCCAATGTTCTTGTATTCCCTGATCTGAATGTTGGAAACATTGCTTATAAATTAACACAGAGACTTGCAAAGGCTGAAGCCTATGGTCCTATCACTCAGGGTATTGCAAAGCCCGTCAACGATCTTTCAAGAGGCTGCTCCGCAGAGGATATCGTTGGCGTCGTTGCTATTACTGCGGTACAGGCCCAGGGTATTAAAGGCTAAAGAGAAAGAAGGGGGAAGAATCCATGAACATCCTAGTTATCAACGCGGGCAGCTCATCGCTCAAGTATCAGCTCATTGATATGAGCAGCGAGAAGGTTCTCGCCAAGGGCGTATGCGATCGTATCGGCATTGCCGGTTCGGTTATCAAGCACAAGACCTTTGACGACCGCAACGTAGAGAAAGAAATTGAAATGACCACCCATAAAGACGCTATTGCAGCGCTTATCAGTGTTTTAACCGATAAGGAGCTCGGCGTTATCAAGTCCCTTGAAGAAATATCTGCAGTAGGACACCGTGTGGTTCACGGCGGTGAGAAGTTCTTTAAATCAGCCATCATCACAGAAGAAGTTATGAAGACCATTGAGGAATGCGTTGAGCTGGCTCCTCTTCATAACCCGCCGAACATCACAGGCATCCGCGCCTGCCAGCAGGTAATGAAGGATGTGCCCCAGGTAGCTGTTTTCGATACCGCCTTCCACCAAACTATGCCCAAGAAGGCCTACATCTACGCTCTACCTTATGAATACTATAATAAATACAAGCTCCGCAAGTACGGTTTTCACGGTACAAGCCACAAATACGTTTCCGAGCGCGCAGCCTTGCTTTTAAAGAAGCCGCTCGACCAGCTGAAGATCGTAACCTGCCACCTAGGAAACGGCTCCAGTATAGCAGCTGTTGATTGCGGAAAGACCGTAGACACCTCCATGGGCTTCACGCCTTTAGACGGCTTGGCTATGGGAACGCGCTGCGGTACCATCGACCCTGCCGTTGTAACCTTCCTCATGAACAAGGAAGGCCTTGACACCGAGAAGATGGATGCCATCATGAACAAGAAGTCTGGCGTTCTGGGTATCTCCGGCGTCAGCAGCGACTTCCGTGATCTCGATGCCGCTATTGAAGAGGGCAATGAGCTTGCAGCACTGGCGCTTGAGGTCTTTACCTATCAGGTAAAAAAATTCATTGGCTCCTATGCCTGTGCGATGGGCGGACTTGATGCCGTCGTGTTCACAGCCGGTATTGGCGAGAACAATCCAAAGGTTCGAAGAATGGTTACCTCCGCTCTTGATTTTATGGGTATCTCTATTGATGAAGCCAAGAACAATCAGAGAGGCCTTGAAATTGATATCAGTACCGAGGGTGCCAAGGTTCGTACACTTGTTATTCCTACCAACGAAGAGCTGGCCATTGCAAAAGAGACCAAGAAATTGGTTGGATGAAGGTTGACAAGGCTAAAGTTGCATTATAGAATGGGAAGGTAAAGGGCTAAAACCCTTTACCTTTTTTGTATCAGTCACTTTTGTCCGTTTTGACACATGTCGAACATGCAATTTTTATACCCTTAAGGTGTAATGATACGT
>JAOABT010000610.1 GCA_026418215.1 Clostridia bacterium
TTTCTACTGTTTTAGAGGGCGGGGTTGTTTCGTACGGGGGCTTAATGTATGTGAGTCCCCAGGGCACGCTGAAAGCCTTTCTGTTCTCTGCGGGCCTCTGCGTTGTTCTTGTAAGGCCAATAGGACGAATCCTTTCAGGAAAGGCGCTAAGGGAAGGGGCCATCATTCCTGTACATATTGAGCTGGGTGATAAGTCTGCAAGGATTAACGCCCTTGTAGACACCGGAAACTGTTTAACTGACCCCATTACAGGCTATCCTGTCATGGTGGTAGAGGCTGCCTCGGTAAAATCAATACTACCTCCGGAGATTTATGAATCGGTTATCTCCAATAACATGACCCTTTATGTGCAGGGGACCGAGGATGACAGTGACAACACCTGGCTTAAGCGCATCCATCTCATCCCATTTAAGTCCATCGGGCGCGAAAATGGCATGCTGACTGGGTTCAGGCCAGATACCCTGAAGGTTGGGCAGGAGGGAGCCTTTAAGGAAATCAAGGACGTTATTGTAGGTTTATGCGGGATCAAGCTTTCGCACAATTCCAAATACTCAGCATTGGTGGGACCGGCCATGCTCGCAAAAATATAGGCTTCAAAGGACAGACCGGTCTTCAGGATGTAAGGCGCATCCTTAAGGGCCAATTGAAGGGAGAAGAAATGTATGTTTGAAAAGGTTTTCGGCTTTATCATCACCTTGGTGAAAAGCCCTGAGCAAACCCAAAGTGAGATTTATTACATAGGGGGCAACGATATCCTGCCGCCGCCCTTGCAGGCTGATGAAGAGGCTAATCTTTTGGACGACCTTGAAAATGGGGATCTCTCAGTGAAAAGAATCCTCATTGAGAGAAACCTGAGACTTGTGGTGTACATAGCCAGGAAATTTGAAAATACCGGCGTTGATATAGAGGATTTGACCTCCATCGGAACGATTGGACTGATAAAGGCCATCAACACTTATAATCCGGGCCGCAATATCAAGCTTGCCACCTATGCCTCAAGATGCATCGAGAACGAGATTCTTATGTATCTTAGAAAAAATAGCCGCGCCAGGAGCGAGGTATCCTTTGAAGAGCCCCTGAATGTGGATTGGGACGGCAATGAGCTCCTTCTCTCGGATATCTTAGGAACCGACAGCGACATCATTCAAAGGAACCTCGAGGAGGAGACAGACAAGAAGCTTCTCATAAGCGCCATGAACAAGCTAAGCGGCCGCGAGAAGCGCATCATGGAGCTTCGTTTTGGGCTTAACAACCACCTGGAAAAAACGCAAAAAGAGGTGGCCGATATGCTGGGAATTTCACAATCTTACATATCACG
>JAOABT010000633.1 GCA_026418215.1 Clostridia bacterium
GTCAATCTCCTTGCCGATCATCACGAGGAGTCCCTTCTGAAGGGCGGTCTCTTTATCCATGGCAAACAACTGGGTTATATCTTCAATAGCGTTGACCTCGTCAATGACCTCGTCGGATTCCTTGGGAGGAAGCTGGCAGCCGTCATTGCCATAGGCCTTGAAGCCGTTGTATTCTTTAGGATTGTGGCTTGCCGTAATGACTACGCCTGCTGCGCAATCTAATTGCCTTACGGCAAAAGAAAGCTCAGGAGTAGGCCTTAATTCGTCAAACAAATAAGCCTTGATATTGTTTTGAGCCATAATGAGGGCTGTTTCGAGGGCGAACTCCTCGGAGCAGTGTCTTGAGTCATAAGCAACGGCAACGCCTTTATGGGCCTCACCCTGCTTCTTGACAAAATTAGCAAGACCCTGAGCAGCCTTTCTGACAGTGTAGCGGTTCATACGGTTGGTGCCTGCGCCGATAACGCCGCGCATACCGCCTGTTCCAAATTCCAGATCTCTGTAGAAGCGGTCTTCAATTTCCTTTTCATTGTCCTTGATGGCCAAAAGCTCAGATTGGGTTTGCTTATCAAAATAGGGGTTTTCAAGCCAAAATTGATAGGTTTCTCTGTAACTCATGCTTCATACTCCGTTCTACGTTTTTTTGCTTCAACTATATACTGTCACACTGCTCTTCTGGGTTCAACAATCAATTTCATGGCGGTTCTCTCTTCACCGTCGACCTGAATCTCAGAAAAGGCAGGAATACAGACCAGCTCGATGCCAAGGGGTGCTAAAAAGCCTCTGGCTATAGCAACAGCCTTGACGGCCTGGTTCAGCGCACCGGCGCCAATGGATTGAACCTCCGCAATGCCTTTTTCCCGGACAACACCTGCAATGGCGCCAGCTACCGAATTAGGATTGGACTTTGAGGAAACCTTCAATACATCCATTTCAAACAACCTCCGAAATAAAATAAGCTTATGCCTTGACGTAATCTGAGATCCTTTTGATCTCAATGGCTTTCTTTGCTTCTTCGTCTACTGTTACAACAATACCATTGATTTGGTTTCTCCCGCTGGCCAGCTCGTGCTGGATGGGCAGTCCCAGGGTGAATTTTTTTATAATCATTTCTTTTTCAACGCCAATGATCCCATCTGCTGGACCAGCCATGCCAACGTCGGTGATATAGGCTGTCCCCTTTTCTAGAATACGCTCGTCAGCGGTTTGGACATGGGTATGGGTGCCAACGATACAAGTAACACGTCCGTCCAGATAATAGGCCATGGCGATTTTTTCACTGGTTGCTTCGGCATGAAAATCTACAAATACATAATCGCATTGCCCTTTTAAAAAGCCCAGCTCCCGATCAATGGTCTGGAAGGGGCAGTCTACAGGCTGATCCATATAAACACGACCCAGGAGATTGACCACTGCCAGACGTATGCCGTTCTTTTCTAACACAAGCCGTCCCTTACCGGGAACTCCCTTTGGATAATTGGCCGGTCTGATAATTTTAATGCCTGAATCGATGATATTCAAAATTTCCTTGCGGGCCCAGGTATGGTTGCCCATGGTAATAATGTCGATGCCGCATTCAAAGATATCTTGGGCTGTATTGTAACTGATGCCTTTACCGCCTGCTGCATTTTCTCCGTTTGCAATACAGAAATCGGGCTTGTGTTGGGCTTTTAGTTCACTGATTTTAGCACGCAGTGCATTTCTTCCCGCTTCTCCTACAATATCCCCAATAAACAGGATCTTCAAAAACTTCTTCCTCTCAAGTGAAACCGGGGGCCAAAAAGCCCCGCCGTTTCAAGTCATATTTGTTGGTACAAGAAGCAGGAAGCGTTTTCACGCTTCCTGCCATCAGCTATTTTGCAAATTCTACAGCTCTTGTTTCCCTAATTACATGGACCTTTATTTGTCCCGGATAATCCATTTCATTTTCAATCCGTTTGACAATGTCTCGGGCCACCATAATCATACTTTCGTCATTGACGATTTCTGGCTTGACCATGATACGAACCTCACGGCCGGCCTGGATGGCAAAGGACTTGTCAACCTCTGGGAAGGCATTTGCAATTTCCTCAAGCTTCTGCAGGCGTTTGACGTAGGTTTCCAGAGTTTCTCTTCTGGCTCCGGGTCTTGCACCGGATACGGCGTCGGCGGCCTGGACGAGGACTGCAATGATCGAGTTCGCTTCCACATCGCCATGGTGCGCCATGACAGCATGAATAACGTCTTCACTTTCCCTGTATTTCTTACAGAGTTCAGCGCCAATGGTCACGTGAGTTCCTTCTACCTCGTGGTCAATCGCCTTGCCGATGTCATGCAGGAGACCCGCACGCTTCGCCAGAGTGACATCCTCACCCAGTTCTGCAGCCATAAGGCCTGCAAGGTGGGATACCTCAATCGAGTGTGAAAGGACATTCTGACCGTAACTGGTTCTGTATTTGAGCTTACCGAGTAATTTGATAAGCTCGGGATTGAGCCCGTGAACACCGGTTTCGAAGGTTGCACGGTCGCCTTCCTCGCGGATTGCGTTTTCAACTTCCTTCTTGGCCTTTTCAACCATTTCCTCGATGCGGGCCGGGTGGATTCTGCCATCAATGATCAGCTTCTCGAGTGCAATACGTGCAACCTCTCTTCTGATCGGGTCGAATCCTGAAAGAATGACGGCTTCAGGCGTATCATCAATAATGAGATCGATACCTGTAAGCGTTTCAAGCGTTCTGATGTTTCGGCCCTCGCGGCCAATAATTCTGCCCTTCATTTCATCGTTAGGCAGGGCCACAACCGAAACGGTAATCTCAGAAGCGTGGTCAGCGGCACATCTTTGGATGGCGGTTGAGAGAACCTCCTTGGATTTGCGGTTGGCTTCCTCCTTGGCGCGTTCGACAATCTCCTTGACCATGATGGCGGCTTCGTGTTTAACTTCACCCTCAATATTACTTAAAAGATACTGCTTGGCATCTTCAACAGACAAGCCTGAAATGCTTTCCAGCTTCTCGATCTGCTTTTTGTAAAGCTCTTCGACGTCGGCCTGCCTTGCCTCGATTTCGCGGATTTGCTTATTCAGCGCCTCCTCTTTTTTCTCCAGGGTGTCCATCTTCTTTTCAAGAGTTTCGTCCTTTTGCTGCAGCCTTCTTTCAGTACGCTGAATTTCGGTTCTGCGTTCACGAACCTCTCTTTCGAGTTCGACCCTGCTCTTGTGGATTTCCTCACGCGCTTCTATCAGGGTGTCGCGCTTTCTTCTTTCTGCAACTTTTTCAGCTTCACTTACGATACGTTGGCTTTCCTTCTCTGCACTTTCAAATTCAGCCTCCGCCACACGTTTTCTATGTTCAACTCCCTTTCGGAAGGATATAAGTGAACCAACAATTGCTCCGATAATTCCAATAACTAGGCCTATGATAAGGTAAACTATTTCGATCTTACTCACCTCCTTTGGTTTTGATCGGTTTCATACGAATTCATCATCAATAAAGCAACGAATGGCATTAAAAAATACGCATATGAAATGCCATTATGGAACTATTGTATACAGTTTTAAATTTGGTGTCAAGAAAGCCTGTCGTTTTTGTGCATATTGCAAGCCTTGATGGTATTCTTTAAGAGCATGGCCCTTGTCATGGGACCCACGCCACCGGGAACCGGGGTAATCGCCGAGGCCAGCTCAGAAACTTCTGCAAACGCCACATCGCCAACCATGTTACCGCTTTCATCCCGATTAATACCTACGTCGATGACAATAGCGCCTTCTTTAACGTAGTCCTTGGTAATGAAGTTTGCCTTTCCGATGGCTGCAACAAGGATGTCCGCACTTCTGCAGACTTCCTTGAGCTCCTTGGTTCTGGAATGACAAATCGTCACCGTTGCGTTGGCATGGAGCATCAGCATGGACATGGGCTTGCCGACAATATTGCTTCTTCCAACCACGACGCAATGCTTTCCGGCAACATCAAGACCCGCATCCTGTATGATTTCCATGACACCTGCAGGCGTGCAGGGAGCGAAAACGGACTTCCCTATCATCAGTTCGCCGACATTATAGGGGTGGAAGCAATCCGCATCCTTCAGCGGGCTGATTCTTCTGATGACCTTCTCCTCGTTGAAGTGCTTGGGAAGCGGCAGCTGAACCAGAATGCCGTCAACGGTGTCGTCCTCATTCAAGGTATCAATGAGCTCCAGAAGCTGCTCTTCCTTGGTTTCGGCAGGAAGGGCATATTCATAGGACTTAATGCCAACCTCCGCACAGTCCTTGCGTTTGTTATTCACATAGGTCCTAGAGGCAGGGTCATCACCCACAATGACAACAGCAAGGCCGGGAACCCTTCCGATCTGTTCCATGCCC
>JAOABT010000072.1 GCA_026418215.1 Clostridia bacterium
GTTTGTTTACTATAATATCTTTGTCATGAACAAAACCACAGACTTTGCCAAATTCTTGGCAGCTCTCAAAAGCACCGACAATCTCGATCAGATAAAGAAGCACTACAAAGCATTTATGGGTTTGGAGCTTGAAGTCTCCATCCAGAATTGGAAGGACTGGCTCCTGACCATTACACAGGATTCTAATATCTATGTCAATTGGGACTAACACTTGATAATTCACAACCATTATTGTGATAGTGAAGTAATGTTGGCTCTCCGGACTTTTGTCCGGGGAGCTTTATTGATTCCCCCTAAAAAGCCCTGTCACCTTTTGGTAATCAGCCACATATCTTTACTTTAGCATGATGATGTGTTAATATGCCAAGGTAATACATTAAACAACTGGGGGATTCATTATGAAGCGTTTCTTAGCCTTATTGCTTGTAGCAGTGCTGGTTTTAGGCCTCGTTGCATGCTCATCCGCTTCCAAGAATACAGGGACCGTCGTTGCGGGCACCCTAACCGTCGGCTTCGACCAGAACTTCCCACCCATGGGCTTCGTTGGTGAGGACGGCAAATTCACAGGATTCGACCTCGACCTTGCGGCAGAGGTTGCACATCGTTTAAAGCTCGAGCTCAAGCTCCAGCCCATCGCCTGGGATTCCAAGGACATGGAGCTTAAATCCAAGAATATCGATTGTATCTGGAACGGTTTTACCATTAACGGACGAGAGAACGATTACACCTGGACAAAGCCTTACATGGCCAATAATCAGGTTTTCGTTGTCAAGAGTGACTCGGGCATCAAAACCCTTGCCGATCTTAAGGGCAAGATTGTGACCGTTCAAACCGATTCAAGCGCCGAAGCAGCGCTCAAGGATAAGGCTGATCTTGTTAATTCCTTTGGTCAATACATAAAGGCAGACAATTACAATACCGCCTTGATGGATCTTGGTTCCGGCGCCGTAGATGCTGTTGCCATGGATGAAATCGTTGCAAGGTACCAGATCGACCAGCGCGGCGACAAGTTCACCGTCCTCGATGAATCTCTTGCAGCCGAAGAATATGGCGTTGGCTTCCTGAAAGGCAATACCCAATTAAGAGACATGATTCAGGCGACCCTTGAGGCTATGGCTAAGGACGGTACCCTGGCAAAGATCTCGGAAAAGTGGTTTGGCAAGGATATCACAACTATTGGTAAGTAATCGTGGTTTGTGAATGTTTGTAGTCGTAATCTAAGCTTTTTGCTTAGAGATGACATGATCCATAAAGGGCTGTCCTTGTGATAGCCCTTTTCTTCATCTTCATTGGAACGGAGGCAATCGGAAAAATGAGCTTTTCTGTTTTGTTATCGGAGCTTAGCAAGGGCATGATCGTCTCGGTTGAGATTTTCTGCCTGACACTCCTGTTTTCTCTACCCCTTGGTCTCTTTGTGGCCTTCGGGCGAATGTCCAAGAACCCTATTCTCAGGAATACTATTAAGCTATATATCTCCATCATGCGCGGAACGCCCTTGATGCTTCAGCTCATGGTGGTCTATTTTGGCCCATTCTATATATTCGACGTAACGATGCCCAGAAACTATCGTTTTCTGGCTGTTATCATCGGCTTTGTGCTCAATTACGCGGCTTATTTTGCCGAGATCTACCGCGGGGGCATTGAATCCATGCCGGTTGGCCAATATGAAGCTGCAAAGCTTCTGGGCTATAGTAAGTCCCAGACCTTTATGAAGATCATCCTGCCTCAGGTCATCAAGCGCATTCTGCCTTCAGTGACAAACGAAATCATTACCCTCATCAAGGATACGTCTCTGGCCTTCGTTATCTCAGTTGCCGAAATGTTTACAGCGGCCAAAGCCATCGCCTCAGCTGAAACGACCATGACACCCTTTGTGGTAGCAGGCCTGTTCTATTATGTCTTCAACTACATTGTGGCCTTTATCATGGAGTGGACCGAGAAAAAACTCAGTTATTACAGATAAGGTGGATGATCATGAAGCTATTGGAAATCAAAAATCTCAAAAAGTCCTTCGATGGCCTGGAGGTCATTAAAGATATTTCTCTCAGCGTGGAGCAAGGACAGGTGGTGGCCATTATCGGCCCGTCAGGGTCGGGTAAATCCACCCTCTTAAGGTGCGCCACGCTTCTTGAAACCATGGATTCGGGAGAGCTTATTTATTTGGGCGAGCATGCCGTGAAAACAGGCGCCCACGGTAAAGCCGTTTATGAATCCCATAAGCACCTCAAAAAAATACAAAGCTATTTTGGCCTTGTCTTTCAGAACTTTAACCTTTTCCCTCACTATTCGGTGATTAAGAACATCATTGATGCACCTATTCATGTGCAGAAGAAAAGCCGGGCTGAGGCCCTTGAGCTTGGCCGTGAGCTGCTTTCAAAAATGGGGCTTTCTGATAAGGAAAATGCTTATCCCTGCCAGCTTTCTGGCGGCCAGCAGCAGCGCGTATCCATTGCCAGGGCCCTGGCCTTAAGCCCAAAGGTGCTGTTTTTTGATGAACCCACCTCGGCCCTTGACCCGGAATTGACGGGTGAAATACTAAAAGTCATTCGGGACCTTGCCCGCGAGCATATGACCATGGTGATTGTGACCCATGAAATGAACTTTGCGCGAGACGTTGCCGATCATGTCATCTTTATGGACGGCGGCGTCATTGTGGAGGAAGGCCGCCCCGAGGACATTATCAATAATCCTCAGAACGAACGCACCAAGGCCTTTTTAGGCAAGCTGGCCCGATAAAGGAGGCTGACTGTTTGGTTCAAGCTTCGAAAAGGAATATGGTTCAGTTTTGGTGAGATGGAGCTGCAAAAGGACAATTTGCGTTCAATTTAAGCCTCGGGCTTTAAAAAAGGACGGCTGCTACATAGCCGTCCCATAAACCTGTTTGAACTTTTTAATCTGCTCATTGGTTCCAAAGAGCAATAGCGTGTCTTCTGCTTCGAGAGGAATTTCGGGCCCCGGATTAAAGATGTATTCCTTATTTCGGAGGATGCCCAGAATGGTGACACCCACACTTCCCCTGATATTGGCCTCCTTCTGATTTTTTCCCTTGAGCGAGCAGGAAGGAGTTACGATAAATTCTACAATGGAGGCATCCATTTTGTTCGTCCTCTGAACAACATCCAAAAAGCTGTTGATGGAAGGGTTCAGGGCGATAGAGGCAAGTCTGTGGCCCCCGATTTCACTGGTTGACAGTGTAACATTGGCACCGCACTTCATGAGCTTAGGCTCATTCACCTTATCGAGCGCTCTTGCGACGATATAGATATCGGGGTTCAACTGACGGCAGGATAAAACGGCAAATAAGTTCTCGGAATCTGTCGAATGCACCACGATAATACGCTTGGCCCGACTTATCCCGGCTAGATTCAGGATTTCATCCGAGGCCGAATCCCCGCAGATGGCCAGCACATGCTTTTCTTTGAGCTGCTCCACCACTTCCTCGCTTTTTTCAATGACTACGAAGGGAACCTTGGCACCCTGAAATTCTTCAATAATCGCATGGCCCGTCCGGCCCGCGCCGCAGATGATATAGTGGTCCTTCAGGCCTAATAATGCTTTCTCCATACGCTTCACCTTAAAATAAGAATTGAGCTTTCCTTCTACAATAAAGCCAACAAGGTTGGTCACCCCGTAGGCCACAACGCTGATGGAAACAACGATAAGCAGAATATCAAAGATGCGTCCCGTATCGCTTAGGCTGTGGGTTTCACCATAGCCGATGGTGGAAACCGTGATAATAGTCATATAGAGCGCATCAAGCAACGGCCAGCCCTCTATGACCATAAAGCCCGCCGTTCCAAGAACAACGACAAGCAAAACGAGAATAAGACTATTAAGTGCGTTTTTAGACTTTGGCACTTCTATCACCCGGTTTTTTTATCGGCATTCCATCAGGCTTTCCTAAGAGGCTTTACCTCTTTATTGACAAAAATCACTCTCATCCATAAAATATGACTTAAAAGTCACAAGGAGGTTGTTCAATGCCCAAGCAGACTTTTTTTAACCTGCCAGAAGATAAAAGAAAGAAAATTATGGAGCTGGCCGCCCTTGAATTTGCACTCAACAACTATGTGACAGCCTCCTTAAGCAGGATCGTTGAGAAGGCTGGCATTGCCAAGGGCAGTATGTACCAGTACTTTGAAAGCAAGAAGGATCTATATTTCTTTTTAATAGACTGCATATCCGCCCAGAAATTGGCCTTTATAACCGATAAGCTCGAAAAAAAGCATAGTGAAGAGGATTTCTTCAGCCTCTATAAAAGCATCATCTTTCAGGCGGCTCAATTCGATATCCAGAATCCAGCTCTCAGCCGAGTGCTTTATATGGCGGGGCATGAAAGCTATCACCCTGAAATTGGAGATGTCTCAAAAAAGATTCTCAATGAGTCCATACAGTTTATGACAAGTATCGTCCATGCCTATAAGAATAAGGGAGCCATTCGGAATGACCTCTCAGACGACCTGATTGCCTTTATCATCAGTTATCTTTCTGTGGATATCGGTGACTACATTGAAAAAAAGTTTGATTTCTCATATGCAGAGGTCCTGAATGAGGGGAAAGGAGTGCTCCCCATCCCTCTAGAGGAGCTGGACAAGGTTTTGACAGACCTTTGCGAGGTCCTTAAATATGGGCTTTTGCCAATTCCAAAATAAAATGGGAAGGCATTGCGTTCCCATTTTATCCATGCTACAATGTGACTAAACAGTCATATGACTATTAAGTCATATTGCAGCATGATAAGGAGGTCTTTCAAATGCTTTCTAAGCCAACAATCCCTATAAAAGAAACTGAAAACAGCTACACCCTTGCACAGGGCCTTTGGCTCTATGCAAAAACCCTTCAGGGCCAAAATCAAGCTGGTTCCACTGCGCTCTTCATTCACGGGGGTGGCTCCGGGGGTAATCACACCATTGTGGATCGCCCCGCACGCTGGCTGATTCAGGAGGGCCTCTTTCATGAGATTATTCTTCCTGACCGGCGCGGTGCCGCAAGGAGCGCTCCCCTTGACAAGCTGATGACTTATGAGGACAATGCTAAAGATTTAAAAGAGCTTCTTGACGCAATGCGCATCCAAAACAAAATAACCGCCATCGGCATTTCCTATGGGGGTCCCATTGCCCTAACACTAGCCGCCCTAGACCCGCGGATTGAAGAGGTGATTTTGGTAGCATCATCCCCGTCTCTTAAGCCTGCAACCGGCTTGGTTGGTTTTCTCTACAGGAAGAAGCTCTTGGATAAAATCGTCGCTAAGGTTTATAAAAGGCTGGTTGGTAAAAAGGATGCTCAATACCCCAGCTTTGATGCGGCATATGACGCTAAGAATGTAGGAGATCTTAAGAAGATTTTTGCAGAAGCCATCATGAAAACACCCAAGGAGCGTTTTGATTCTCTTCTTTATGAAAACGCCTCCACCTGCGACCTTAATAACCAAGCCATCTCCGGCAGCATCATTCTTCATACTCCCATCTATCGAGTCATTGGAACTAAGGACGAAACCTGGGAAGTCGATTTGAAGGATTCCTATCAGGGGAGACTGACTCAAATAAAAACCAGTTATATTGAAGGAGCCAGCCATAAGGATGTCTTTTTTAGAGCGGAGGAATTCTATCAGGCCCTTAAGACACTCTATACGAAAAACAAAAAAGGGCAAACTCAGGCCTCTTGACCCAAACCTTTAGAAACAAGCACCTGATTGCGTTCATCATCATAACTGATGCATGTAAACCCGGCTTTAGGAGTCCGGGTTTTTATTTTGAAGGCTTCACTGAACGTCTATAAAATATTTGGAAAATGAGTATGATAGAAGTAAACCAATCCCAAAGTATTCCGTCTAATCGGTTGTAAGCTAAACACCCACATTTGCCCAAGGAGGTAGCAAGTGATGTTAAAGAAAGCAATTGCGTGTTTATTAATCCTCGTCATGGGAGTTTCGGTCATGTGGTTCGCCAATCCCTTGGCACCTGCATTCGTAGCCTCAGCCGAAGCCTTTCAGAGCGGATTTTCGGTTGACCCCGAGAAAGAAGACGGCACTGGGGTTCTTCTTGACAGTGGTTTCTATGTAAAAAGCCAAAACAAGCTCTCGCTGGAAGTCTTAAAGGCTTCATTATGCTTCCGGGACGGGACCCCCTTCACACTCTCGGTCTTGAAGGACGGCCGCTTCTATGTCAAGCCGTCACAAAATTTAAAGCAAAATCAGGTCTATTTTATTGATATTAAGACACAGGATGGAAGACTGGCATCCTTTGCCTTTCAAACCAAGCGCGATTTTGTGGTGCTGGGAAGTCTTCCTGATAAAATGTCTACCGGTGTTCCCGTTGATACCGGCATTGAGCTCTACTTCTCCTATTCCGATGTACAGGGCCTTGAAAAATCCTTTGAAATAAGCCCGAAGGTGGAGGGTCGTTTTGAGTACCACGGCTACGCAGCTGTATTTATTCCAAAAAAGCTCGTGGCGGGAACCCTTTACACCGTAACAGTAAAAAAGGGGCTTACAGCCGCCAAGGGTGCCGTTTCCTTAAAGGAAGACTACACCTTTGCCTTTGAGACCTCTCCTGACCCTAAGAGCACTGCTAGTCCCAGCTATGGCTCACTTTATCTCAATTCCACCTGGATGGAGTTCGGAACAGGTGAAAAGCCCGTTATACCTTTTGACATCTACCTAAGTCATAATCCTTCATCTGTTGATGTGACCATGACGGTTTATCAGTTCAAGACCCTCGATGATTTCTTAAAGGCAATACGCCAGAAGGAAAAAGCACCGCTATGGGCACCTTGCGCACAAAGCAAGAATCAAATTGACACCTCGGGGCTTACCAAAGTGTCTGAGTTCAAGCAAGGCTTTAACCTGCAGCAATGGCAGCAGCGCTATATGATGGCACCCGAGGCCCTAAAAGATGGCTTCTATCTCGTTGAGCTCTCCAGCGACAAGCTGACGGCTCAAGCCTTCATGCAGGTTTCAGACGTTTCTTCCTATTCGGTAAGCGATAAGACCAATACCCTGTTTTGGCTTAACGACCTGAAAACAGGCACCACCATTAAAGATGCTTCTATTCTGGACCTTAACAGCAATCAAAGCGCCACAACCGACGCTTCGGGTCTTGCAAAGCTTGCCAGAACCCCTAAAACCGGCCACGGTGAGAATATGACCCAGGATTTCTTCAAGGTCACCACTGCCGACGGTAAGGTGAGCCTTATCAATACAGGTTACTCCTACGACGATAACCTCCCCTATACCCGATACAGTTTCAATGAAGGTGCTTACTGGAGGTACATGCAGACCGACAGAACCCTTTACAAGCCATCTGAT
>JAOABT010000196.1 GCA_026418215.1 Clostridia bacterium
ATTCCTTACCTCTCTTCAATAAGCTGGCTTTTGGCTTGCTTGTCTTACCAGCCCTTTGGGATTATAGACCTTTTATCTTTTTTCTGTGCAGCAACCTATGGTTATTTTTAATGGTACTGATATAAAGCGCATCAATGGACGGGTTTTCTTCAGACCGCTTAATCGCCGATGTTCTGTCGGCGTGGTAGATACCCTTGGTGCGCTGGATTCTGTCCTCCTGTGTCTGAGGTATGGGCTGCCCTCCGCCGCCGATACAGCCACCGGGGCAAGCCATCACTTCTACGAAGTCAAAGGTCTTCTCTCCCGCCAGAATAGATTTCACAAGGTTGTCTGCATTCTTTAAACCATGGGCCACCGCGATACGCAGGGTCTTCCCGTTAATCAAAACCTCTGCTTCCTTGACTCCTTGCATGCCTCTCGCGCCTATATAAGCAAGCTCCTTAAGACCGGAAAAAGACTTGTCGTCGCTGCAATGCCTGAGGACGGCCTCAGCAACACCGCCGCTCGCACCGAAAAGCACTCCTGCCCCGCTTGCAAGGCCAAAAGGCATATCCAGGGCCTCTTCTGCCAGCTCGCTAAAGACAATGCCCTCTTCCTTGATCATCATGGCAAGCTCCTGGGTGGTAATAACCATATCCACATCATAAAGGCCGTCACGGAGCGTATCGGGCCTCACAGCCTCGGCTTTTTTCGCCGTACAGGGCATGATAGCGGCCACAATGTTCTGCCTCCCGTCTTTTTCCAGGTCTTTAAGCTGTTCCTTGATGACAGCCCCAAACATTTGCTGGGGTGATCGGCAGGAAGATATATGTTCAGTGATTTCGGGGTACTTTTGCTCGGCAAATTTGACCCACGCCGGACAGCAGGAGGTAAAAAGCGGCAAGGTATGGCCGTCTGCCAAATGCTTTTGGAATTCCTTACTCTCCTCAACGACGGTTAAATCGGCCGCGAGGGCTGTATCATAGACCTGATCGAAGCCCAGTCTCCTAAGCGCCGCAACAATCTTGCCCATGGTGACCTCACCGGGTTTAAAGCCGAATTCTTCACCAATAGCCACACGTACGGCAGGAGCAATCTGCGCGATCATTCTTTTCTTAGGGTCATGGAGGGCGTTCCAAGCTCTGTCGATATCCTTTTTGATGACCAAGGCCCCTGTCGGGCAGACAGTTCGGCATTGGCCGCAGCCCACGCAATCTACCTTTCCGAGCTCCTTGTTGAAGGCGGTGGTTACCTGGATTTTCGAGCCACGATAAGCAAAGCCCAGCACACCAACCCCCTGAACCTCTTCGCACATTCTCACGCAGTCACCGCACATAATGCATTTATTGGGATTCCGAACAATAGAAACACTGCTGTCGTCAATAGGGAGGTCCTTCTTTTCCTCTTCAAAGCGGATTCTCTTGATACCCAGCCGGATAGCCAGCTCCTGAAGCTTGCAGCGGCCGTTTTTCTCACAAACGGTGCAATCCCTGTCGTGGTTGGATAAAATGAGCTCCAGAATCATTTTACGATGCTTCTTGAGCCGTGCAGTATTAGTCGAAATAACCATCCCCTCTTTTGGAACAGTAGAACAGGAGGCTATGGTAGAACCCCATTGGTCCTCGACCATGCACATTCTGCAGGCACCGTAAACGCTCAGCTCGGAGTGGTAGCAAAAGGTCGGCAGATCGATACCGCATTTGCGGATAACCTCCAAGAGGTTCTTCTCATTTTGAAACTCAACTCTTTGTCCGTCAATGATCATGCTTCCCATGGTTATACCTCCTCGATGGCAGCAAACGGGCAGGCCTCGATGCAGGCTCCGCATTTGATGCATGCGCTTTGTTTGATTCTATAAGTCTGCTTGATCTTGCCCTCTATTGCCCCGACCGGACAGACGCGGGTGCATTTGCTGCAGCCCTTGCAAGCCTCTTGTTTGATGATTATGGCATTAAGCGCCTTACAGGTATGTGTCGGGCATTTCTTATCGATGACATGGGCCAGATACTCGTCCTGTCTCTTATACACATCT
>JAOABT010000239.1 GCA_026418215.1 Clostridia bacterium
AGATGTGTATAAGAGACAGGACCCTGCACCGCCCATGGAAATACCAATATCGGCTCTTGCAAGCACCGGTGCATCATTGATGCCGTCACCCACAAAAGCCACAGTCCCCAAGCCCTTCCGCTCGTTCAGGATTCTTTCAAGGCACTCCACCTTCTGATCCGGAAGGAGCTCGGCTATAACCATGCCAATACCGAGCTTTTGGCCTACCGCACGCGCTGCCTCCCTCTGGTCGCCCGTCAGCATGACAATGTCTTCAACACCGCAATTATGCAGCGCCGTAACTGCTTTTGAAGCATCCGCTTTGACCGCATCCTCCAGCTTTAAGGAGCCAATATAGGCACCGTTCACGGCCACGTGAATAAGTGTACCCGTCCATTTTTGTGTGAGATTGATTCCGAATTGCTCGAAGAGCTTGTCATTACCGCACAGCACCTGATCTTCGCCCACAGATGCTGAAACGCCCATTCCGGCATATTCTCTATAATCCTTGATTTTCTCCTTGTTTATGGCTCTTCCATAGGCCGTCACAACAGAAAGCGCCAGAGGATGGGTAGAAAAGCTCTCCGTATGGGCGGCAATTTCAAGGAGTCCCTCTTTGGTTATGCCATCAGCCGGATAGATATCCGCCACCTCAAAGCGACCCTGGGTAAGTGTTCCCGTTTTATCGAAAACAACTGTACCCACCTTTGCCAGAGCCTCCAGGTAGTTTCCGCCTTTAACCAGAATACCCCGTTTTGAGGCTGCGCCAATGCCGCCGAAAAAGCCGAGCGGAATGGAAATGACCAATGCACACGGACAGGACAGCACCAGGAAGATAAGCGCCCTATAAACCCATACATTTAAGCTTGCCTTAAGTAAAAGCGGCGGAACGAAAGCCAAAAGAACGGCCAAACCAACCACAACAGGCGTATACCAGGCCGCAAAGCGCGTGATAAACCTTTCGGTAACTGCTTTTTTTTGTGAGGCATTTTCAACAAGCGATAAAATACGGCTAACCGTTGACGCTTCAAAGGGCTTGGTCACTTTTACAACCAATACACCCGACTGGTTGATGGCGCCAGAAAGGATTTCCTCCCCCTTGCCGATTTCCCTTGGCAAGGACTCA
The DNA here is from genome assembly GCA_026418215.1 of Clostridia bacterium. Taxonomy (GTDB): domain Bacteria; phylum Bacillota; class Clostridia; order DSM-8532; family DSM-8532; genus DTU059. Next base: position 1,106 of record JAOABT010000239.1, read on the forward strand.
CCGGTTAAGGCGGAGGTATCAAGTGTGGATGCCCCCTCCTCAACAACACCGTCGAGAGGTACTCTCTCACCCGGTCTTACCACAATAAGCTCCCCCGGCTGAACAGCGCTTGGGCTGACCCTCTTATAGCCCTCACGCGTTTTAAGATTGGCGAAATCGGGCTTAATGGCCAGAAGGCTTTTGATGGATTTTCTCGAATGGTCCACAGCATAGTCCTGGAACATCTCACCGATCTGGTAAAACATCATAACCGCAGCAGCTTCGGGGTGCTCACCCACAATAAAGGCGCCTATGGAGGCCACTGCCATCAGGAAGTTTTCGTCAAAAATCTGGCCCCTTAGGATATTTCGTGCGGACTTTACCAGCACACCCGAGCCAAAGATGAGGTATACGGTTATGAAAACGACCAGCCTTGCGGTTTCATTCTTGAAGACAAAAAGCCCGATGAAATAGCTTACGAAGGCAAGAATATAGAGTGCTAATTGAGGTTTTGAAAAGGCACTGTCTGAGGTATGCTGCTTTTCTTCGCTTGATGTATTGCAAAGCTCATGGTCACAGTTTTGTTCATGCCCCTCACCCTTCTCGTTCTGACCGGTTGTCTCATTCTTTTGAGACCGCTCTGCCTCTCCGGTCTGTTTATTAAGGCTTTGGGAAGGGGCATTACCCTTTATAAGCTTCGAACCCGGTTCTATGGCATCCAAAATGCTTTGAATTTTCTCTTCCAGCGCTTCGGTTACGGTTCCGTCCTCTGCTTCGATGGAAAGCTTCTGAAGGGAAAAGTTTAGAGCCGCCTCTTTGATGCCTTCCAGCTTCTGAATGCCTGTTTCAATCTTGCGGGCACAATTTGCACATTTTATCCCTGTAAAAGTGTAGTTTAACCTTACTGCCATATTCATTCTCCTCAGTCTTCCATCATATGCTTCATACCCATTCGGAAGATTTCCTGGATATGCTCATCGTTCAAGGAATAGTAAACGACCTTACCAGCCTTCCGGTTCCGCACGAGCCTTGAGCTTTTCAAGACCCTGAGCTGATGTGAAATCGCTGACTGCGTCATGTTTAGGAGGCATGCAATATCACAGACGCACATTTCAGATTCAAAGAGTGCCCAGATAATTTTGATGCGTGTCGAGTCGCCGAAAACCTTAAACAGCTCGGCCAGATCATATAAAGCGTCCTCGGGAGGCATCTTCTCTCTGACCCTTTGGACGGCATCCTCGTGGATGACCAGCTGACTGCAGCTTATCTCCTCTTTATCGTGATGCTTCTCAAGCATGTTACCAACCCCTTATACAATAATTCATGTGAGCAATTGTTCATATATTTATTCTAAACGCTCATCCCCAAAAAAGCAATAAGGTTACAGAGAAATTTTGGATGGTTGCGGAAGACAGTAAGAATAAGAAAACCTGCTGTATAGGATAAGCTCCCCTCTCTATAATCCTGATTTCTTGCTATTTCAGGTGTCTACTCAAAGGGGAGCTTATCATTTACAAAGGTTTCTAGCCTTAAAATATTAAGTAAGTTAGGCGTGTCTAGGATAAAGCAAGGATAAGGCCCTCAAATTTATGAGCCGCAAGATGAGTGCCGTATTAATAAGATGAAGCCGTGTTTGGTGCCTTGCCCTTGTTATTCTGGCTCACTGAAGAGGCAAAAAGCCTATCTCCAGAAATTTGCCACATGCTTGTTGATGCCAAGGCTGTTATTCATGCCGTAGCGCTCCAGTATCTTCTCACCCTCAGCGCTCTTAAGGAAAATGATTTCACCGCGGCTTATGAGCTGATTCCAGTACTTTTGGAAAATGGCGGCCTTCTCCTTGTTGGCACCGAGCACATCGGGCACAGGATGGTAGGCTGCGATGGCGGCGGAAGCAGGATCAAGCCCGGCCTTTATGACATCCCAGCTTCCCTTTTGATCACGGTTGGACTCATAGCGCGGAATAGCATAGCGCTGATCCATCAAAGGGCTCATGAGCTCGTCAAGACACCTTGAAAAAAGCTGGGATTCCTCGGGAGTGGCATCAAGAAAGACCCGGATGGCTTTCCCATCCTGAGAGCTGACGCAGACCTGCCGGTCCATGAGATTTCTTGAGATCAGGCAGCTTTCCTTCAGGGAATTAAGGAGCACCATTGAGAGCCTTTTGACAAAATCCAACCGATTGATGGAAAGCACCTGGTTGCGGCTGTATTCAGCCACCTTCCCCGTGCCCTTGATTGAGGAATAAAGGAATAAAGCAGACACCGCTCCGCAGGCCAGCGATAGGGGAAGACTCATACCTGCCACAACAAGCGACGCCAAGAGACCCAAAGCGCCGGCTCCCCGCTTGGTCTTAAGCCAGGAGGCCTTCATCTGGAGGTTTGCGGCATTGGCACCACCGACCGAGGCATCGCAGCCGACGGTTTCATCATCAAGGGCTATTTCAATAGAGCCCTGTTC
>JAOABT010000300.1 GCA_026418215.1 Clostridia bacterium
CTTGAGCACAGCGGTTTTTATGAAATAGATTCCAAGATTGAGAGCGTTGCAAACGGTCTTGGACTGGGTGATATCGGATTGGAGCGGGATGTGGCCGAGTTAAGCGGCGGACAGCGCTCAAAGGTGTTGCTCACCAAGCTGCTTCTGGAAAATCCCATGATTTTGATTCTGGACGAGCCTACCAACTTTTTGGATGAGAACCATATCGAATGGTTGACCATGTTCTTAAAGAACTACGAAAACGCCTTTATTCTGGTGTCTCACGACATTCCGTTCCTCAACAAGGTTGTCAATGTCATCTATCATGTTGAGAATGCCAGCTTGACCCGCTATACGGGAAGCTACGAGCAGTTCAGGCAAATGTATGAGCTCAAAAAGCTTCAAAACCAGCAGGCCTACGAAAAGCAGCAGAAGGAAATTGACAAGCTGGAGGACTTCATCGCCCGAAACAAGGCGAGGGCGGCCACTGCCAACCTGGCTAAGAGCCGTCAGAAGAAGCTTGACGGAATGGAAATCATCGAGCTTGCCAAGACCAAGGCCAAGCCCAGCTTCAAATTCCGGGAAGCCAGAACACCCGGAAAGGTTATCTTTAGTGCTGAAAACCTTGTTATCGGCTATAATGAGCCTTTGACAAAGCCTCTCAACATCCAGCTGGAGCGAGGCCAGAAGGTGGCTATCAAGGGTGTTAACGGCCTTGGGAAATCCACACTTTTAAAAACGCTGATGGGCCTGATTCCTCCGGTTTCAGGAACAGTGACCCACGATCATTTTCTTGTTCCGGGTTATTTTGAACAAGAATCCGCAAGCGGCAACACGCTCACAGCCATGGAGGAGATTTGGAGGGAATACCCCGGTCTTGGTAACGGCGAGGTCCGTGCGGCCTTGGCTAAATGCGGCCTGACCACCGAGCACATCCAAAGCCAGATGATGGTCTTAAGCGGCGGTGAAAATGCCAAGGTGCGCCTTTGCAAGCTCATGCTCAAGGATGTGAACTGCCTTGTGCTGGACGAGCCCACCAACCTCCTTGATGTGGAGGCCAAGGAAGAGCTTCAGAAGGCCATTCGTGAGTTTCGCGGCACCGTTTTGCTGGTCAGCCATGAGCCGGAGTTCTATCAGGACTGGATCACTGATGTCTGGAATGTAGAGGATTGGACGATGAAGGTGGTTTAGGCTTCGTGTGTGAAATAAATCTTTACGACAAGAGCTAATGTTAGACATTTTGGTGCTGCTTGGGGTGTCAAACACTACTCGCCGTATTTAGATTAATTGAGCTTTAAGAGCGAATGACCTCAAAGGCGAAACAAGGGTTGTATCTGTTTAACCGGATACAACCCTTTTAACACCAACGTCCTTCTAATCTCTGCGCCCGTTATCGTCTTTTAAACCAAATTTAGCCCGTGCGCCTTCCGCCTGAGGATCATGCTTGATGTTCTTGGAAGGAAATTTACCGTCCTCTTTTTTCTTAGGCTTTTTTTCACTTTCACCCATCTGTTTATTTCACCTGCCTTCTCTTTTAGGTTTTGAATTATATTTGGAGAATATACCTTGGAGGTTGGCAGCCTGGGTGCATAAAAACTTAACTCTGTCTTTACTCTATAATAGCTTCATTAACTAAACACGCAAAACGGATCTAGTTAAGTGACAATTCGTCTGGCCGAGGCGGCAAGCTGATTTGCGGCAATCATGCCGCTTTGGAGCGCACCCTGCATCCACCGGTGTACGGCCGAAATATGATCGCCTGCCATAAAGACTCTCCCGTCATATTCGGGAAGGGCCATCCCATAAGAAAACAGGCTTTTCTGCTGAGGCGTATAAAATGGCAGCGCGCCTCTGATCCAGGGCTCGTTATTCCAATTGATCGTTTTGAAATCCACTGCGATGCTGTTGAGATATCCCTTTGGCAAGCCATGAACCTCCTCGACCTCGCGCTTGACCTCTTCATAGCGTATCTCGGGAGCCATATTGCCAAGCCTTACAC
>JAOABT010000381.1 GCA_026418215.1 Clostridia bacterium
TTCCAAGGAAGATAATGCTAAGAAGGCTCCTATTATCCTTTATTTCACCCAGCCGAATGATAGTCTGTGGAGCATTGCCAAGAATTACAGAATACCTCTTTCGCGTCTGGCTGCCGATAATGGTATGGATGTGAACGGAAAGCCTGAGATAGGTAAGAGACTGTTTATCATGAACTAAAAGGACAAATGTATTTTTGTTAAGACCAAAGTGCCTGAAATAGACCTTTCAGGCACTTTTAGTTGCTCTTTTTTTGTTTTTTGTATATAATATACCATAAACATGCTTACTGTGATCAGAAGGCCTCCAGGGGGTACAAAATGAAGGAATTGACACTCTTGACACCTGCAAAAATAAACCTTTCCATTGATGTCACATCGCGCCTTGATAACGGTTACCATACTGTTGAGATGATCATGCAGGCTGTCAGCCTTTATGACACGGTCACAGTTGAAAAAACAAAAAGCAATATTTCGGTCTGCTGTGCTCAGCCCTATGTGCCCAATGATTCCCGAAATATAGCATGGAAGGCGGCTGAGGCCTTTTTCTCGGAGTGTCCTGAAAAGGGCGGGGCAAATATACTGATTAAGAAAAACATACCTGTGGCCGCTGGTCTTGCAGGCGGCAGCACCAATGCGGCGGGTGTGCTGAAGGCGCTCAATATGCTTTATGGCAGCCATTTGTCAGACATAAAATTGAACGAGTTATGCAGAAAGCTCGGAGCGGATGTGGCCTTCTGTTTAAAGGGAGGAACACAGCTTGCAAGGGGTATAGGCGACGAGCTGACCGTGCTTCCAGACTTTGCCGGTGTTCATGTGGTTTTGGTTAAGCCCGCCTTCCCGGTTTCAACACCTTGGGTATACAAAAACCTTAGGCTGGATCGTCTGGGTGAGCGGCCCCATACATCGGCGCTTCTGAATGCCATAGAGGAATTTGATGTCCACTGTGTGGCCAAGGGCATGAGAAATGTGCTTGAAAGCGTTACAACCAGGGAGTATCCCGAAATTTCAAGGCTTATGCAGCGCTTTACGGAATACGGTGCTCTGGGAACCCGCATGAGCGGCAGCGGTCCAACAGTGTTCGGGATTTTCGCGGATGAATCTGCTGCCACCAGAGCCAAAGAGAATTTCTTAAAGGATTATGAAAACGTGTTCTACGTACAAACAATAAGCAGAGAGGAAGAGTAGGATGGTCAAGGTACCTAAGCTAAAAATAGACAGCTATCAGCCCTTAAGGGATGTTATTTTTGAAACCCTCAGAAAGGCCATTGTCAGCGGCGATATCAAGCCGGGAGAACGCTTGATGGAGGTATCTCTCGCGGAGCAGATGGGCGTTTCCAGAACTCCGGTCCGGGAAGCCATCAGAAGGCTCGAGGCAGAAGGCCTTGTCACCATGATTCCCCGTAAGGGCACCCATGTCTCCGAGCTTTCCATTAAGGACATGATGGATGTTCTCGAGGTTCGCGCCGCGCTGGACAAGCTGGCAACCGGCCTTGCCGCCAAGCGCATGCAGGCCAGCCAGATCAAGTCGCTCGAAAGCGTTCACAAGCAGTACGTTTCCTTTGTTGAAAAGGATAATATAGAAGGAGCCATCCGCAAGGACATCGAATTCCACGATCTGATTTATTCAGCATCGGGAAACCCCAGGCTAATAAGCGTTGCTTCCTCCCTCAGAGAGCACATCTTCCGCTTCAGGGTGATCTACATGAAGGATACCCATATTGCGGAGCACGTTCTTCACGAGCACGACGAGATGCTTAACGCCATCCGCGAAGCCAATGAAGCTCGCGCTGCCGACCTCGCCGAGCAGCACATAAGAAACCAGATGGAAACCATAATAAAAGCAGTGAATGAGAGCGGGCAGTAGGCTCTTGGTGCAATGCACCCATCTGGGCCGAATGACTTGGCTTTCATCATTCTGCCACTACTCTTTTTATGGCAGAATCTGTTACAGCCTTGAAAAGCAGGTCTCAAAATGCTAGTTTCATATGAGAGCAAGCTATGAAAACCTATGCGCCCAATGTTTCGACTATAGTAAAGTAAAAAGGCTCAAAAAAGGGGAAACATCATGAAAAAGGCCCTTATAACGGGTATTACCGGCCAGGATGGTTCGTTTCTGGCAGAGTTTTTGATCGAAAAAGGCTACGAAGTCCACGGCATCATACGTCGCAGCTCATCCTTCAATACAGGTCGCATTGAGCATTTATACATCGATGAGCTCATTGAGGACATGCACCATAAGAGAAAGATTCAGCTTCATTATGGGGACATGACCGATTCCACCAACCTCATTCGCCTGATTAGCGAGATTCAGCCCGATGAAATCTATAATCTGGCTGCTCAGTCTCATGTCCAGGTATCCTTTGAGGTACCCGAATATACCGCCGACGTCGATGGTATCGGCATGCTTCGCCTCCTCGAGGCCGTAAGATTTTTAAAGCTTGAACAAAGTACAAGAATTTACCAGGCTTCTACTTCTGAACTTTTCGGAAAGGTACAGGAGGTTCCTCAAAAGGAGACGACACCGTTCTACCCTAGAAGTCCCTATGCAGTCGCCAAGCAATATGCTTTCTGGATTGTGAAGAATTATCGTGAAGCCTATAAGATGTTTTGTGTAAACGGGATCTTATTCAATCATGAATCAGAGCGCAGGGGCGAAACCTTTGTTACCCGCAAGATAACCTTGGCTGCAGCCCGTATTGCACAGGGAAAGCAGCAAAAGCTTTACCTCGGAAATCTGAATGCTTTAAGAGACTGGGGCTATGCCAAGGATTACGTCGAATGCATGTGGCTTATGCTTCAGCATGACGCTCCTGAAGATTTCGTTGTTGCTACCGGTGAGATGCACACAGTACGCGAATTCTGCGACCTTTCATTTAAGGAAGCAGGCATTGAACTTGTTTGGGAAGGCGAAGGCATCAATGAAAAGGGCATAGACAAGCTGACCGGCCGTGTTCTGGTCGAGGTTGATCCGAAATACTTCCGCCCCACCGAGGTTGAACAGCTTTTGGGAGATCCCACCAAGGCCAAAACCCTGCTGGGCTGGAACCCCACGAAAACCAGCTTTAAAGAGCTTGTGAAGATCATGATGAAGCATGATATGAAGCTCGTTGCCAAGGAAGAAAGAATACGCAGAGAGTTCGACTAACCGGAAGGAGACCACCATGGATCTGAATTCCAAAATCTATATTGCCGGTCATAAAGGGATGGTAGGCTCAGCCATCGTGCGTAACCTTAATAAGAAGGGCTATAAAAACATCGTTGGCAAGTCTTCAACAGAATTAAACCTCACGCGTCAAAGTGATGTTGAGCGCTTCTTTGAAGAGGAAAGACCTGAAATCGTTGTTCTGGCCGCAGCGAAGGTTGGCGGTATTTACGCCAACAATACCTATCCGGCTGAGTTTATTTACGACAACCTCATGATAGAAAGCAATATCATTCATGGCGCCTATCGCTATGGAGTTAAAAAGCTGCTATTCCTTGGGAGCTCTTGTATCTACCCGAAGCTCTGCCCACAGCCTATACGCGAGGAATATCTCTTGACCGGGGCGTTGGAGCCAACCAACGAGGCCTACGCCATAGCTAAAATATCTGGAATAGAGCTCTGTAAGTTTTATCGGAGGCAGTATGGCTGCGACTTCATTTCTGCCATGCCTACGAATCTCTACGGTATAAATGATAACTTCCATCCTACCAACTCTCATGTCATGCTGGCTCTCATTCGGAAGTTCCATGAGGCTAAGGCCAACGGCGATAAAGAAGCTGTCTCTTATACACATCT
>JAOABT010000392.1 GCA_026418215.1 Clostridia bacterium
GGTAAGACAGTGTGAGAATAACCATGAGCGATAGAAATGAAAAGGCAATGCTCATCAGCGCCAGGCCGCCCTGAGGAAAAAACGGCAGATTGATTCCAAGGACTATTGATAATACGGCCCCCAGCGCTCCTCCGGCAGTAACACCCAAAGTAGAGCCGTCGGCAAGCGGATTCTTAAGAAGCCCTTGCATGGCCGCACCCGCTATGGAAAGGGCCGCTCCCACCAATCCAGCCAGAATGACTCTTGGGAGCCGAACCTCTGTAAGAATGGTACTGAAACTCTCCGATATGCCTTGAACCTTTCCTAGCCCAAAACACCGGCTGACCAAGAGGCGTACGGTTTGATCGAAGGGTATGGCAACACTGCCATAAGAAAGTGAAATAACAAAGGCTGACACAAGTAAAAGAACGGAACCCGTTACAAAAAGCGTTGTACGGTATTTCCCTTTCTTATGACTCATGGCAGCCTTTGAAGTATTCATAGGAACTTGATTCTCCTGTTACTGATAAATCGCCTTAACCATATCCCTTGCGGCATCCAAGAGTCTTGGACCCGGGCGGGAAAGCATGTCGGCATCCAGCATGATGACCTTCTTGTTCTTAACGGCGTCCAGCTTGTCCCAGTTAGGACGGCCTGTAATGTCGCCGATGGGGTCCTGAATCCCTGTGAGGGGGCTCGCTGTCGTGAAAATGATGGCGGGGTTGCGCTGGAGCACTTGTTCTTCCGAAACCTGCGCCCATCCCTCTACATCAGCAAAAACATTTTTTGCGCCTACGATATCTATGAGCTCCTGGACGAAGGTGTTTTTACCGCAGGACCAGAGGCCGTATTGAAGCGGAGAAACCTCAACGTAAACAGTAGCGGGGGTCTTATCCTTAACAGAAGCGCGTATTTCATCGAAGCCGTTTTTCATGGTAGTAACCAGTGACGTGGCTTCCTTATCCTTGCCAAGCACGGTTCCAATCAGACTGATGACCTTGTAAGTATCCTCAAGACTATTGGCCTCGGTTACAACAACTTTAATGCCGGCGGCTTCGATCTGCTTGACCTGATCCTCCATAACCGACATTTTACCCAGGAAGAGCACATCAGGCTTCAACGAGATCAGCTGTTCGATATTCAGCTTATCGCCTGTAGGGAGCTTTTGCTTTTTGGCAGCATCCTCAGGGTAATTGCAGTAATCACTGTCTGCAATGACTTGATCACCTGAGCCTAGCGCATAGATGATTTCCGTATCTGAGGGCATTAACGAAATGACTTTTTGGGGCAGCTTGTCAAACTTGATTTCGGTACCTCTGCTGTCTGTCACAGAGAACGGACCTTGAGAGGGAGCCGGTGTTGACGCTTGGGCAGAAGGCTGAGTTGTAGTGACGTTGCCACAGCCTGCGAAGGATACCAGCAGGGCCATGACCAGTAAAACAGATAGAATTTTTTTCATTTGGGAGACTCCTTTCGTCTATGTACTTGTGCTGCAATCAAACGATTGGTTTCTTCCAAACCGACTATCTACGAAACGATTCAGCCTGGCAGGCCGAACTCCTCCCCTCTCCCTTTAAGCGAAACATATAAAAAGTCATAAAAAAACCCGCCTAAAGAAAGCGGGGTTGTTACGCAGACAAAATAAGCCTTACGTACTCTTAAACCCCAGAAGAAACTTCACATCACGGCAGGTCTACCGACTTTGCTTCATCCGCCGCGGCGCCTTCCCGAGTTTTGCTTAAATACAAGCCTCAGTGGCATAAGCCGCTTTGTCTGCTTCACGGTTGCTGGGACAGTCCGGGCGTTTCACCCGGTTCCCTATTAAGCATCTTCATGCACCGTCATGCACGTTTTGATTGTGAATTCATTATACTGGGACAAATTCTTTTCCGCAAGGCCTAAAATTAATAGAAGAGTCTCAAAACGGCAGTCATTATCACAAAAACAACCATACCTGCTGTAAGCACGACCAGGAGCGTATAAAACACCGTCATGCTCATGGACCCCGCCACGAGAAGCGACACATATTCAAGACCCCCAATCACAAAGGTGGAGATACTCGAGGCCTTAAAAAGAAGAGGGAAGTTCCCTCTTCTTTAAGATTTTTGTAGAGCCTTAAAAAGCATATAGAGCTATTCGATTCGAATAAAGTCTAAAACATGCCTTAATAAAAAGCCCGAGAATATGCATTCTCGGGCCTAATACTGCTTTATTTAAGCTTTAAAGCTTCGGCTTACATCATGCCGGGCATTCCGCCGCCCATTGCGGCAGCAGCTGCGGCGGGATCGGGCTTCTCAGGCTTATCTGCTACGATGCTTTCGGTGGTGAGAACCATGGAAGCAACGGAGGCAGCGTTCTGAAGAGCAGAACGTGTAACCTTGGCAGGGTCTACGATACCAGCCTCGATCATGTTGACATACTTTTCATGGAGAGCATCAAAGCCGATACCAACATCGCTGTTGATGATCTTCTCAAGGATAACGGAGCCTTCGAGGCCTGCGTTTGCAGCGATCTGGCGAACGGGTTCCTCAAGAGCCTTGGCAATGATTTGAACACCGGTCTTTTCGTCGCCTGCAAGATCCTCCAAGAGTGCCTTAACCTTAGGAATAACGTTGAGGAGGGCGGTACCACCACCGGATACGATACCTTCTTCAACAGCCGCACGGGTAGCCGCAAGAGCGTCCTCGATACGGAGCTTCTTTTCCTTCATTTCGGTTTCGGTAGCTGCACCAACCTGGATAACGGCTACGCCGCCGGAGAGCTTTGCAAGTCTTTCCTGAAGCTTTTCCTTATCGAAGTCGGAGGTTGTTTCCTCAATCTGAGCCTTGATGGAAGCGATTCTGTCGCGAATCTGCTTATCATCCCCGTTACCGCCAACGATGATGGTGTTTTCCTTCTGGATAACAACCTTGTCTGCGCGGCCGAGCTGAGCAATAGAGGTTTCCTTAAGGTCGAGGCCGAGTTCCTCAGTGATAACCTGGCCGCCGGTCAGGATCGCGATATCCTGGAGCATAGCCTTTCTTCTGTCACCGAAGCCGGGAGCCTTAACAGCCACACAGGTGAAGGTGCCGCGGAGCTTGTTGACAATGAGGGTTGCAAGGGCTTCGCCTTCAACGTCCTCAGCGATAATCACGAGCTTCTTGCCCTGCTGAACGATCTGTTCAAGAACAGGAAGGATTTCCTGAATATTGGTGATCTTCTTGTCGGTGATGAGGATGTAGGGGTTATCGAGAACGGCTTCCATCTTTTCGGTATCGGTTACCATGTAGCCGGAAACATAACCACGGTCAAACTGCATGCCTTCAACGATTTCGAGGTTGGTGCCCATGGTCTTGGACTCCTCAACGGTGATAACGCCGTCGTTTGTGACCTTTTCCATGGCTTCTGCGATAAGGTTTCCGATGTCATCATCGTTTGCGGAGATAGAAGCAACACGTGCAATGTCTTCCTTGCCCTTAACCTTCTGGGAAATCTCCTCGATACCCTTAACAGCTGCTTCAACAGCCTTCTGGATACCCTTTTTGAGGATCATGGGGTTAGCGCCTGCTGCAACGTTCTTGAGACCTTCACGAATGATAGCCTGAGCCAACAGGGTAGCGGTTGTGGTACCATCACCGGCAACGTCGTTGGTCTTGGTTGCAACTTCCTTAACGAGCTGCGCGCCCATGTTTTCAAAAGCATCTTCGAGCTCGATTTCCTTGGCAATGGTAACACCGTCGTTGGTGATTAAGGGAGAGCCGAACTTCTTATCGAGAACAACGTTTCTTCCCTTGGGGCCCAATGTGATCTTTACGGTATTGGCAAGCTTGTTAACGCCGCTTTCCAGGGCTCTTCTTGCGTCTTCACCGAACTTAATATCCTTAGCCATTACATTTCCCTCCTATTACTCTACTACTGCGAGGATGTCGCCCTGCTTGACGATTGTATACTGATCGCCGTCGAGCTTCACTTCTGTTCCTGCGTACTTGCTGATGAGAACCTTGTCTCCAGCTTTAACTTCCATTTTAACTTCTTCAGTACCAGGTCCAACAGAAACAACTTCAGCTACCTGGGGCTTTTCCTTGGCAGTACCAGGAAGTACGATGCCACTCTTGGTTGTCTCTTCTGCTTCAAGCATCTTAATAACAACTCTGTCTGCAAGTGGTTTAATGTTCATATTTCACCCTCCTTATATTTTTCCCATTTCATGGGCTATGTCCTTGTTAGCACTCATCGTTACTGAGTGCTAATACAATATTAAACAATTTCTACCTTAGAATCAAACGAGACGATTCTATGATTTCCGCAAATACTCGCCTTTAAACAAGCAATTGCTTAAAATATCTCACTCACACTCGCCGTTTCTCTTTAAAGCTCCCGATCTCTTTAGTTTATTCGTTTGAGGTGCTGGAATTCATGTCGTAAATGACCTTAAGGCCTTCCAAAGTCAGGAGAGCATTGACTTCTTGAATGGTTGCAGATTCAGAGGCAATCAGCTTGGCCATGCCTCCGGTTGCCACAACCTTGATGTTCTCCTCCGCCATTTCCTGCTTCATCAGCGTGACGATGTGGTCGACCTGACCGACAAAACCGTAAATAATGCCAGACTGCATGCTGCTGACCGCAGTTCTCCCGATAATATGCCTAGGTTTGGCAATTTCTATGCGGGGCAGCTTGGAGGCCTTTTCAAAAAGAGCCTCGGCGGAGATCTTGATGCCCGGGCAGATGATGCCGCCCAGATAATCCCGCCGGGAATTGACCGCGCAGAAGGTTGTGGCTGTTCCAAAATCGACAATAATGATGGGGCCGCCGTAAAGCTTTAAGGCCCCTACGGCATTCACGATTTTATCGGCGCCAACCTCTCTGGGGTTTTCGTACTTGATGTTGATGCCGGTTTTAATACCGGGCTCAACCTGGATGGGATTTTTATTAAAGTATTTTTTAATGGCATTAATGATGGAATGCATGGCCGGAGGAACAACCGAACAAATCATGACATCCTTGATATCCTCCGGCTTGATACGTGCATGGTTGAGTATAGAGATCAAGAACATACCTGTTTCGTCGGAGGTACGCTCTCTTACGGTTGACATGCGCCAGTTCCCGATAAGCTCCCGGCCTCGGTATACGCCTATGGCTATATTGGTGTTTCCAACGTCAATGACTAGCAGCATGAAGTCCTCATCAGCCTACAGACCGAGCTTAACGGCGCGGATCTGCTTGATTTCAAGTTGAATGTCCTTTTCAACGCGCTCGATATCTGCCTGTATATCCTCTACGGTCTCGATGCGCTTGGGCTTGATATGTTTCAAAGCATTATCGATGTGCGTGTTATTTTGGCTTGGTGCAGGGTTCTTGGGATAGCGGTTCTGGTTGTCGTTCCTGGGTCCATGGTTCTGGGATGCGCCTGCAGCGGGAGCGGCATTGTTCGAAGGACCAGAATGCGCAGGCTGTGTTCTTGGTGTCTGCTGATTCTCATTTCTGGACTTTTCAGGGCCTCTTTGATCCCTTGGACGCTGGTTATAATGATTCGAGTTTGCGTTGGAATTAGCGTTTGGGTTGCGGTCGCCGGGCTTTCTATCCCCGTTTTGATTGTTTCTGTCCTGTGGGGGCCTTCTGTCCTGACCCTGGGGTCTTGGACGGTCGGATTGGGGTCTGTTATTGTTTTGACTATTCATTCGGGGTCCCTGATGAGGCGCTCCCTGATGATTATTGGCACTACCCTGGTTGTTCTGGCTGTTCTGATTATTCTGACCGGCCTGATTATTCGGGTTCTGTTGATCCATAAAAACCTCCAACGTTCTTCTTTAAACTCTTGTAGCTTTACCTTAACCCTCAAACCCATTTTCCACTATATGCAGGCAGTGGCTTTATGGGTCTGATTCTCTTAAAGAGATTTCACCGGACAGCACTTCCTTAATCGTACCGTCTTCTTTTTTGACTATTAATTTCCCGTCCGGTGTCACATCTATCGCAACGGCGTTTTCCTCACCCTGGGGTGATAAGAGCCGTACCCTTTTCCCTAACGTGCTGCTCCGCTTTTTCCATTCTTCAGTCATCCATGCGGAACCGTTCTGAAGGAAGCCTTCGTAAACTTCTTCTGCTGCATTTAGAATGGCGGCTGCCAACCGGCTTCTATCCAAGCTCTCACCCTTTTGCTCAAGGCCTAAGGAGGTGGCAGTCACTCTGAGCTCAGCAGGGAAGTCATCAATCGTATGATTCACATTGATTCCGATTCCTAATACAACCCAGGAAACTCTTTCAATCTCGGCAGAAAGCTCTGTAAGAATACCGCAGACCTTCTTTCCGCCTATAAGAATGTCATTGGGCCATTTAATACCGACATTTTTTATAGTCAACGTTTCTAGTGCGCGGCAAACGGCAACGGCCGCCGCCAGCGTGAGAGACTGAACCTCAGTCGGATGCAGGGGGGGCCTCAATAGCAAGGACATCCAGACACCCAAGCCGGGCGAGGACATCCATGTTCGGCCGAGCCTTCCGCGGCCTGCAGTCTGACAGTCGGCTATGACAACCGTACCATGGGGTGCACCTTCCGATGCCAGCCGTTTTAAAAGCGTATTGGTTGAATCGACCTCAGGATAATAATGGAGCTCATGCCCAAAGAGGCTTGTTTTAAGATGGCTTTGGACAGCAGCTTTTCCATAGGGCAATTGAAGCATATTGAGGCGGTAGCCTTTATTGGTGACGGCTTCAATTTGAAAGCCCTGCTTTTTAAGAACCGCTATACGTTTCCAAATGGCCGCCCGCGTGATGCCCAACTGCTGGCTTAGCTGCTCGCCCGATACGTATTGGCCTTTGGCATTCTCCAGTATCGTCAGTAGTTCCTGAGCAGGCTGACCTTGCTTATCCGTCAATTCCGAGCCTTCCTCCGCTTGGTATTTTCAGCACGGCGTATTCCGAGTTCTCCTCGTCAATAAAGACAGCCAATTGCTGTGCCTTATCTTCAAACCTTGTGATCTTGCCGTAGGTCTGCAAATAGGTATAAAAGGCATAGAGGAGATGGTTGCCTGAGTCCTTGTAGGTCTCCTCATGCTTCTCAAGCATGTTGTTCAAATAAAGCAGCTCGGAGCTCTCGTACAGTATCGGGATATCCAGGGCCTTCCCCATGACCTCGATGCTCTCTGGCAGTATGGACGCCATGACAAGCACCTCTGGGCTTCTGAAAGTCCCGAAACGATAGGACGAAAGCGGTGTGAGCGCCTCTTTGTACCTGTTCATCAAAGAAGGGTCCTGAAGACCCAATTGATAG
>JAOABT010000415.1 GCA_026418215.1 Clostridia bacterium
CATGCGAGATATTCATAAAAAGTGGTTAGAACCCGAACAGGGCGTTTACCGTATCAAGGAGGTTGACAATTTCCTTGACCACCATCATCAAGACCACAACCAGACCTGCCAGAGTGGTCATCATGGCCTGCTCCTCGCGGCCGGATTTGTTTAGAACAATATTCAGGATGGAAACCAGAATGCCGATGGCTGCAATCTTGAAAATCAAATCCACGTTCATTTTTCTATCCCCTTATATCAGTAGAATGACAGCTGCCGCCCCGCTTAAAGCACCCAGGGTCCGATAGAGCTTACCCTTGGTTTCCATGACCTCACGGGCCTTTTTTTCCATGGCCGAGATCTTTTCCTTCTCCATTTCAAGAACTGATTCCTGAAGCTGGCGGTCGGATTTCCCAAGCATCTCGCCAAAATCAGAAAGCATCTCCCAATCCGAAGCCTCTAGGGGAAGCTGGTCTTTCTCACTTTGGACGGCCTCTCGCCAGGCACTGCCGGCATCCATCCTCTGCTCCTTCATGATTCGGCCACAGTCTAAAAATACGCCCGACCAGACCCCTCCTATGCTTTCTTTTGCAATATTTTCAAAGGCGGTAAAAAGAGGAATACCCAAGCCGCAAATTTGATTTTTAAGGCTTAAAAGGCTTTCCGAAAGCTTTTGAAGTGCACGCTGCCTCTCCTGAAGCCTCGCTGAGAGCTTCATCCCTATTGCTGTGCAGCCTGCGAAGATCATGAGGCATCCTATTGCCTTCATCAGAAGTGTAGTACTGCTTCCCATTCGTATCCATCACCCTTGTCCATCTTTTCCCGTTGCGTATCCCTAAAAGGACAATCCGTTCGAATCCATCCTGCAAAACAGGATTAGCATTAAAAAAGCGTTTATTGAAATCCTCAAGGCTGAAGGCATGTGCGGTGGCTACCAGGCGGACACCGGCATTCCAAGCCATTCGTACGGCTTCCGCATCCTTCATGGTCCCCAGCTCGTCCACAACAATCACGTGGGGAGCCATGCCTCTCAATACCAGTTCGATGCCTTCACTTTTCCTGCAGCCGTCCAGGATATCGGTTCTGGGCCCCATATCATTCTGGGGAACGCCCCGAAAGCTCGCCGCGAGCTCCGAGCGCTCGTCAATAACCGCTGTCCGAAGGCCTCTGAAGGTTCCATAGCCATAGCTTATCTGGCGGCAAAGATCTCTTAAAAGTGTTGTTTTTCCGCATCTCGGCGGGGAGAGGATGAGCGTGTTGTAAATATCCGCCCCATCTCTCAATATGTACTCCATGATGTCCTTGGCACAATTCCTTATCTGCCTGGAAAGCCGCAAGCATACCGAGGAGATGTCCCGCATGCCTTTTATTCTGTCTCCTTCGTAAACGACAGTTCCGCAGATACCGGCCCGATGTCCGCCCTTTAAGGTGATGAACCCCCGGCTGATGTCCTCCTGATAAGCGTAAATGGATTGCTCACACAACAGGCAGAACAGGTCCTTCATCTCAGCAGCCGAAACCATCAGGGCAAATCGGGGGTTGTCCCACAAGGTTCCGTCGGCTCCGATAAACTGATCGTCTCCCGCAAAAACACCCATCAAGGGAAGACCGCCCCGTATGCGGAGCTCTTCGAGCTCATAAAGCCTGTCCCGCTTCATACCCATAACTGCCTTCCTGATCCGGTCAGGCAGATAGGACGAAAGGACTTCCTCTATGCTCTCGCTGTTCTCACGGATGACGCTCAAACGCTACCCCTCCCAAGGCAAATGTACGGACATGCTTAAATGTATGCCCGTACTTGTCCCGATATGAATAAAAAAACCGCTGTCTCAAAAGACAGCGGTTTACAGGCGTTTTAAGGTAGTGATTTCAGTTATTTGTAGGAAATAGCATCGTAGACGCGATCATTCTTAATGATGTTATAGCGGCTATCCTTAGCCCATTTATCCAGCTCATCGTCATAGAACTTTTCCTTGGCTTCATTGGTCATCTGTGTCGTAACGGTTGCTTTCACATCCTCGAAGGCTGTACGCTTATCAACCTTCACAACATAGGTGACATATTGTGTGTCAATGATAGTTGCATCACCGACCTTGGCCGAGAAAACATAATCGATGAGGTTTTGCACACTGGAGTTAGGCGAATAGGTTACGGAGGCCTTGCCAACGGCTTCTACAGCTGCACCGCTGGTGGTTGCCGAGGGCTTCTCCTCGGTGTACTCAGCGATAACCTTATCTACATTCTCGCCGCTCTGAATCTTGCTCAGAGCTTCGTCAGCCTTCTTTTTCTTTGCAGCGAGCTGGTCGGCAGCCAGCTCCTTGCCGGTAGCCTGATCAAGCTTGTAGAAGGATACGTAGCTGATATCTACCTTGTCGAAAGCCTTTGGGTCCTTGTTATAATAAGCCTTGGCGTCCGCCTCACTTACGGGAGTTGCTGTATAGTTCTTCTTGACGTACTCAGTCTTGAAGCGGTCAATCAGCATGAGATTTTCTGAAATCTTACGAAGCTCATCAACCGTGATGCCATAGACACTCTTGACGTAGCTTGCAAACTGGGCATCGCTGTTGCCAATGGAGGATTTGGAGGATTCCAGGAAGCTTGTAACCTCGCTCTTGATGTTGGCGTCGATCTTGAGACCCATTTCATTTGCTTTGATGATTTGAATCATATAGTCCTTGGAGGCATTCAGCGCTTCGTTCTTTGCGCTCTCCCAGGGATTCTGTCCGTCGACGGTTTTTGTCCAGAAGGCCTTCTTTTCAGCAGCCGTCTTATCAATGATGCCTTCCTTGGTCTCGGTCGAATACTTCTGCCTGCTTAAAAAGAACTGATATTCATAGTTTGAAATACGGCTTCCGTTTACGGAGGCGACATAGCTGCCCGAATCAATGATGTAGTAGGTGAGGGCAGCAACCAGCAGCACGACGACAACAATGATGATCTTGATACGATTCATCTCTTGCTTAGTCCTCATGAGCTTCTTCTTGTTCGTTGACTTTTCCTTACCGTTTTTATCCATCTGTTCCACCCTTTTTTTATGCTCAGTGACGAATTACCCTATATACTCAATATTATAATGAATCAGACCCATAACTGCAATTTTTGTAGGTCTTGTAATAGAATCTTAATATTATGAAGGACTTCACGGCGTTTTTCGCCTTTTGTCCTGAGCGACAAATAGGGTTGTTTTCCGGCACTAAACATTAGTTTGCCACGCCACTTGCCCATCAATTCACCAATCTTTTCGAGAGGCAGGCTGTGATGATCAGAAAAGCTCAAGAGTACAGCCTCTTCGCGCTCCTTAACGGAAATAAAGCCCAGGCTCCCTGCCAGATTCTTAATATAGGCCACCTCAATCAGTATAGCCGTTTCCTCGGGTATTTCACCATAGCGGTCAAGGAGTTCATCCTGGATATCCAGAATGTCCTCCTCCGTTTCAACCGCGGCAATAGTACGATACATGTCGATACGCTGATCCTCGTCCTGAATATAGCCGGCATCAATATAAGCACTGGTCTGCAGTTCAACGGTGACATCCAATGCCCTGTTGGTGACAGGATCGCCCTTAAGCTCGGACACCGTCTCGTCCAGCAGCTTCAAGTACATGTCATAGCCGACCGATTCCATATGGCCGTGCTGCTCGGGGCCAAGCAGATTACCTGCACCGCGGATTTGGAGGTCCCGCATGGCAATCTTAAAGCCCGAGCCGAACTCGGTGAACTCTTTGATGGCCTTGAGCCGCTTTTCGGCTATTTCGTTAAGGACCTTGTCCTTTTTATAGGTCAAATACGCATAGGCAAGTCGTGTCGACCTGCCCACCCGGCCCCTCAGCTGATAAAGCTGGGCAAGACCTAAACGGTCCGAGTCCTCAACAATAATCGTGTTGACATTGGGCATATCAATACCCGACTCAATAATGGTCGTACAGACCAGCACATCAAAATCCTTGTCCAGGAAGGATTGGATGACGCGCTCGAGCTCGCGCTCTCCCATCTGACCATGAGCATAGCCCACCTGAGCCTCCGGAACAAGGCTCTGGATATGCGCCATTTTGGAGTGAATGCCATGAACACGATTATAGAGGTAGAAGACCTGCCCTCCTCGGGCAAGCTCACGATGGATGGCATCGCGGATGATATCATCACGATGCTCCAGAACATAGGTCTGCACCGGGTAACGGTGCTCCGGCGGGTCCTCCAGCGTGCTGATATCCCGTATACCCGACAGCGACATATTCAGCGTACGCGGTATGGGGGTTGCCGAAAGGGTTAGGATGTCGACCTTGGGGTAACGCGCCTTGATCGTTTCCTTATGCTCAACGCCGAAGCGCTGTTCCTCGTCAACGACAAGAAGGCCCAGATCCTTGAATTTGACCGATTCGGCCAGCATCATGTGGGTTCCGACCAGCACATCAATCCGGCCGCTTTTAATATCCTTAATGATCGCTTTCTGCTCGGCATCGGACTTAAACCGGCTCAGCATGTCGACGCGCATCGGAAAGCCGGCAAAGCGCTTTTTGAAATTCTCAAAATGCTGGGAAGCCAGTACGGTGGTGGGTACGAGGAAGGCAGCCTGCTTTCCGTCCATGACAGCTTTGAATACGGCTCTTAAGGCGACCTCCGTCTTACCGTAGCCAACATCTCCGCAAAGCAGCCTATCCATAATGGTTTCAGCTTCCATGTCCCTCTTGATTTCTTCTATACAGCGGAGCTGGTCCGGGGTTTCCTCGTAAGGAAAAGCCTCCTCGAACTGCTTCTGCCAAACCGTATCGGGAGCAAAGGAATGCCCCCTTGTGTTACGCCTTTCAGCCTGGATTTTAATGAGGCTGTCGGCAAGCACTCTTAACGATTCCTTTACCTTTGTCTTGGCCTTGGCCCATTCGGTGCCGCCGAGCTTGTTGAGCTTGGGCTCACGCCCCTCGGAGCCTATATACTTTTGGATAAGGTCCATGCTGGTTGTGGGAATATAAAGTGAGCCGCCGTCTTTATAGCTTATTTTAAGGTAATCCTTGCGGATGCCCTCCACCATAAGCTGCTCGATGCCGTTGTAGACACCGATACCATGGGCCTGATGCACGACGAAGTCTCCAACCTTCAGGTCGGTAAAGGAGGATATGCGCTTGCCCTTCTCATAGGACCTCTTCTTGGCGTGTCTTGCCCTTGCGTTGGCAATATCGCTCTCAGCCACCACAACAAGCTTTTCATCCTGATAAACAAAGCCGGTCTGCAGGTGCCCATGGTCAACCACTACGGAAATATCCTGCGGCCAAGGGTGTTCTTCCTTTAGATGAACTGAAACAACACCTTTTTCCCTAAGCTCTTCCGAGAGTCTTTCCACGCGCTCTTCTGCAGAGCAGAGAATAAGAACGCGGTATTGCTCCTGAACCCATTTCTTTATATCATCACTCAAGATATCGAGATTGCCGCTGTAGGGGCTTATGCTCGTCCCCTTTACCTCAAGCTTGACGGCATCATGATGTGTGAGAGAACGGCTGTCCTGAAACGGTGCCAGGGTCACAATACTATTCTTCGCCGCGTATTGCACCAGCGCTTCGACGTCATGGAGCATGGAGAAGGTGCCTTTTAGAATCATGCCCTTCTCGAGGAGGGTTTCGCAGAGATTATTCAAGTCCTCCTGCTCATTCTCGATGCGCTCTTTGGTCCTTTCCGGCTCCTCAAAGAAAACCACATGCTTTCCTGTGAGATAATCGAAAATACTGGCCTTTTGCTCCAAAAGATAAGGGATAAACTTATCAACACCGGTAAAGTAGTGGCTGTCGTGGAGCTTTTCAATATAGTGATGGATGTTCTTCTTAAGAAGGGGGCGAACCTCCTGTGAAACCGACGGCAATGTTTCTTGAAGCTCTTTCTCGATCTTTTGAGCAATGGTGTGAATCTCTTCCCTCGAATACACAATCTCCCGGGCGGGGTAAATAAAAAGCTCCTCGCAATTACCAACCGAGCGCTGATTTTCTGGTGAGAACCAACGCATCGAATCAATTTCAATATCAAAAAACTCTAAGCGGCAGGGCATTTCGGCATTAACGGGAAAAACGTCCAGAATCCCGCCGCGCTTGGCATACTGGCCTCGGCCCTCAACCTTTTCCTCCCGTTCGTAGCCCATCTCAAGAAGCTTTTGTTCAAGCTCGCCGCTTTCAAACATGTCGCCGGGCTTTAATGTGATGAGGCGTTCTTTAAAAGCCTCAGCCGGCATTAAAAAGTGCATGATGGCTTCTGCGGACGTAACAATAAATTGATAATCCTCGTGAAGAATTTTCACAAGCGTCGCGATACGCTCGTAGGTCTGCTCGTAGCTGCGGGCTTCCACGTCATAGAGCATGATTTCCCTGTTTGAAAGGTAAACAGCCCTTTCACCCGTTAAGAAGGACAGGTCCATATAGGCCTGGCGTGCTTGCATTTCGTTCCAGGCAATATAAACACCCTTGAGTCCTGATAGGGCGGCGATGGTTTGGGCAAGATGCCTTTTCTGGGCATCGGAGACTCCGTGTACAAAGGCTTCGGTCCCGGTCCGGGCC
>JAOABT010000466.1 GCA_026418215.1 Clostridia bacterium
GAGCAGATCACCTTCGATATGTGTGCTATACCTCATAAAACACGGGATTATCAAAGGAGAAACCTTTGAGGACTGTGAGGCAGAATTCATGAAGGTGTATCCGGCCTATAACCCCGGACCCGGCATTCGTTTGTTCGCAAAAGATTATTGGATGGGCTACAAAGGTAACACTTAAAAAGGTTTTCAAATTTTATTTTGGGTTGCAACCTAAGACGGCGGTAAAAGTGACCGTTGGAGACGGGAATAGTGCTCCTTAAAAGCAGGTGGTGCAATGCCTAGAAAAGAAGGCTCTATTGGACGTGTAGAGCGTCAGAATGAGAACTACATAAAGCATGCTACCAGCGAGCGTACGGGGATATGCAAGACCTGTGGGAAGCCATTCGCACAGATATTCAGACCAAGCAAGGGCGGGGACGGCCAGGGCGAATACACTCACTTTGAAACATGCGGCGCCTGCAGAATGGCTGTTGCCAGCGGATACAGAAAGGTGACTATCCCATATTCCCCTCACCCCGCTCAGCAGAGTATACATAAGAGTACAGCGCGTTTTAAGCTTCTTAATTGCGGAAACCGTTTCGGGAAGGACTTATGCTCAATAGCCGAGGGGGTTATAAAGTTCCTTGAG
Source organism: Clostridia bacterium (assembly GCA_026418215.1). Classification (GTDB taxonomy): domain Bacteria; phylum Bacillota; class Clostridia; order DSM-8532; family DSM-8532; genus DTU059. The sequence goes on from JAOABT010000466.1 coordinate 626, forward strand.
ATGGAAAGCGAGGAGCGGTCTATAGATGTAAATCCTCCTGTTTTATGGTGGATAATTGCTCCTTCTATGACCTACGCCCGTCAGAATTGGAGAGACCTTAAGAAACTCCTTCCGAAAGAAATCGTTTATAATCTCTCGTTGTCTAACCTGACCATTGAAACGATAAACGGCGGGATTATCGAGGTTCACTCTGCGGATGACCCAGAAAGCCTCGTCGGTGTGGGTCTAGATATCGCTACAGTGACTGAGGCCCCAAGAATAAGAGACCTTGATGTCGTTTGGGCCAACCTTAGGCAAAGACTTGATTCTCCGGGAAGGGGGCCTGGCGGGAAAGGTGGCATTGCTCTCCTTAACGGAACACCAAAAGGGAAGACGTTTTTCAGCAAGCTTCTAAAGATGGGAGATAAAACAAGCTCGATCTATTCACCAGAATACGAGACTTTCCACTTTACCACATGGGACAACCCCTATATGGCTGCAAAACGATATACAATTGTGGGAAAGGATGCGCTGGGCAATGATATTACCTTTGAACAGTCCATAAAGATGGGAATGACCGAGGCCAGATACCGGCAGGATTACCTGGCTGAGGAACTGGCAACGGTGGACTCTGTTTTCCCGAACTATGAGCGCGTTTTGGTCAAGCCACCTACCGAGTGTCAGACTGCCGAGCAGAAAAATTTGTTTTGGAGCGAATGGGAACAGCCCGAACCCTTTGAAATTTACACTATAGGATATGACCCTGCATCAAAAGGCGATGGAAAGCCATTGGTTATTCGTAACAGCCACGGGAAGGTTGTAAAGATTGACCACATGGCAAGGCTTGGATGGGATGCGCAATGGGATAAGATTGCAGTTTACTCGGCTCTTTATAACGGAGCGAGCGTCAATTTCGGCCAGACCGGTCTTGGTGAAACGATAGGTTCCCAGCTCAGAAAGCGCGGGCTTACGGTGAACCCTATAAATGAGCAGGGCGGGAACAAAGAGAAATTGGTGGAGGACTTTGCTTTGATTGTGGAGCAAGGCTGGTGTAGCATTCCATGGTCGATTGAAGTGGAAAATCAGATGAAGGACTACATATCGGTAAACCGGGATGGCAGGTCTACACAATACCGCAATGCTACAGACGGTGGGCATGACGACATCGTGAGCGCCCTTTATTTCTGCTTTGCAGACTTTCAAATACCAATCTTGAATCTTCCGTGGGTCGGCCTAATGGGAAGTATTGAGAAGGAAACATGATATAGAAAGCGACATGCTTTTTATATACCAGGGTGCCATGAATAACGATGGTTTGTTATCGGATTCGCCTCCGTCCGTTCCAACGTGTGGCACCCTTATCTTTTATTTTTTAGGCACATGCATCTTGAAAGGAGACGCATTGAGTGATGAAGTTGAATCTTGACAAGAACATCCTTGCTCTTAACGGAATGCCGTTAAACGAAAAATTGAGCGATATACTGGCGAACGCACTGGCATTGGCTACTATTGGCCCTCCTGCAAAAATGATGGCATGGGCTGTGAACCTTACAAACAATGGAGAGTTCGGAATCGAAAGCAATGAACTTAAATTGATTCAGGCCGTGGTTGAGAGTTCTCCGTATATCGTGAATCTGGCAAAAGCTCAAATCCTTGAAGAGATTGAAAAAATAAAGGCTCAGGGGTGATGGTAATGGCATTTTGGGATAATTTATTCTCAAAAAAATCAAGAGACGCCCCCAGAGAAGGCATTCCCACAGGGCGTCAGACACAGATCGGGGACGGATACTCCTATAGCATTTCTCCGTACAGTTCAAGGACAGGAGATGTTTTGAAAACACTCAGGGGCATAAGCGAAGATTCGGAAGCGGTGGAATTCCTCAAAAAAGTAAACCCGGATGTTTCGATGGCGGTGTGGAACTTCGTTCGATTAGCCAATCAGGGAAACCAGATGGAGTTTTACTCCATAGGAAAAAACGAGCAGCGCTTGACCGGCCTTGAAAGTGAGTGGAGGGATTTTGCGGCAAGGGTCAATGAAATCAGCAATTCCGGGCTGGATGGCTTGATAGACCAGTTGCACTACAGCTCATTCCTGCTTGGCGCAATGGGCATAGAGTGCGAGGTCAATGATGACAGAACGGACATTTACGATATTTACCCCGTGAAGCCACAGACCATCCATTGGGAGTTGCTTGAGGTAAACGGCAGGAAAAAGTGGGTGCCTTATCAATACAGCTTTTTAAAGAAGGTGTACCTTGACAAGGCGCACGCTAATTTCTTTTGGGTGCCCGCAGACCCTGAGATTGGAGACCCACGGGGAACGCTGACGCTGACGCCCGTACTCCAGGCCATTGACTTTCAAATGCAGATTCTCCAGGACCTGCAAGCAGTGCTTCATCATCAGGGATGGCCCAGGGATGATTATGAAATCAACCTGGAAAGAATGCTGACCTACTGCCCGCAGCATATTAAAAACAACGCTGTTGAGCTGGATAAATGGCTTAAGGCACAATATAACAACATTAGCAGCATGCTTCGGAATATGAAGCCTGATTCGGACATCATCCACTTTGACGATATTAAGCGGAATCAGGGTCAGGGCGGAGCCAACCAGGGAAGAAGTATTGATGTGAGAGCCGTGAATGAACTTGTTGACGTTCAGACGCTCTCCGGCCTTAAGCAGATGGCTATTTTCATGAACAGAAACCAGGGCGTAACTGAAAGCTGGGGAACCGTTCAGTTTAGAATATTCTGTTCTGGGATAGCGTCTTGCCAGCGCGGAAGCAAACGGCTCATTGAAGAAATCGCCAGGCTGTGGCTTCGGGTGAAGGGTGTTCAAGCCAAACCAGTTTTCAAACATAACACCATTGACTGGAATTCAGAGGAGCAAAGGATGACGGTTAAACTCCTCGAACAAAAATTCCATGCCATTGCCGTGATGATGAAATGGGAAAGCAATGACCAAGCTGCCCAGGCTGTCATGAAGGCCGAAAAAGCGCTTGGAAATCCGGCGGTAGATTCAATAAAAATCAGTTTTGGCACCGGGGATGGGATTAACCATGGCGGAGCTGCGAAAGACAGCAAGCCATCCTCGGAGCAGGAAAGCAAGGTGATGACATGAGCAAGTTTGGAACGCCAACGGAGGAACAGTTGGCAAAGATAAACAAGCTCTCGAAGCGGAGTTTGTCCGCAGATGAGGTTTTTGTTTTCTCAGGGAAGTCGGCTGGAGATATTCTGATTCCCGGAAGGTTTACACGCCTCTCCCCAGAGCTCTTGCAGGTTATGGTGGATGATGCCAAAAAGGGTGTGTCCTTCATGCTCAACCATAATTGGAGCAGTTGGGGCGGTGTGCAGGCTATTCCCTTTGGGAAGGTGTTTGACGGAAGACTCGAAAACAGCAGCAACGAAGGCGAAACCGTTGAAATGCACCTGGATAAGTTCATTATTCGTGATGACGAGATTGTGGACAGCGTGTCTGCAAATTCGATCATCAAGAGAATAGAAACCGGCATACTTTCGGATACCTCCATAGGATGGAGCACCGATAGGATGGAATGCTCGATTTGCCATATGAACTACTATGGCGGGAACTGCTCTCACCTAAGAGGGTTAACCTACAAGCTTGCAGACGGGACAGAGGTTTTATGTACTGTATTGGCCATGCCGCCCAGCATCATTATTCCCCTGTCTCTTATACACATC
>JAOABT010000525.1 GCA_026418215.1 Clostridia bacterium
TGGGCTCGGAGATGTGTATAAGAGACAGGCTTAAGGGCGTTGACCATAATGCCTGGGACACGGCTTATGGCAATGATGAGCTCGTAAAATGGCTCTTAACCCATGAAAAGAAATAAACTGAGGCAAATGGCGAGCCCTGAAAGCATGTTTAGCCCCAGAAGACTTATCTTAAAAGAGGGTTATGTGAGGCATAAGCTCTCTTTTTCCAGTTATGAAATCTATGATTATACAGATTAATATCGATATAATATTTAAATAGAATATAATGTAAAAATAAAACATTAAATAGATATATAATTCAGGTGAGGTTAATGGAAGACTTAGTGCGGTATCACAACATTCAGCTTTGCGTTCATGAGCCCTTTGAATTCTTTCTGGCCATGTACGATATGGCTGAAACGAACCAGGAGGCTAAAAGGAAGAATATCTCTAGGTTTCAGGAGAGGAAGAGCTCTCAGGAGGCCATTCAATCCATGCGACACCATCTTTCCGAATACCAGCGTTCCGAGCTGGTGCAATTCTTTACGCGCGGCTTTCAGTTTACCTTTACCAAGTTCATAACCAACTATCCGGAAATTTCAACAGTTGAGCAGATGATCAGCTTCATTGAACGATGCGATGAGCTTCAGCTTCTTCGGTATATGATACGGAGCTGTCTCTACAGCCATTGGTTTGAAATGGGTGCCAAAACCCTCTGGGAGGATGTCAGCGGTGATGTCGCATTTTTAAAATCACAGGTGATTCAGTCTGAAATGGTCGATGAGGGACTTAGAAAGGACTTGCTGGACAGGCTCAACAGTCCGGAGGAGACCAAGCAGCGCTATATATCGGTTTTGAGGAACTTTTACAGGAAGGCCTACCAGGAAACGGAGCAGGAGGTTCTTGAAAGCCTGGGAAAGCAAAAGGAGTTTCTAAATAGCCAAATGCAGGCCGACCCACGGGCCTTTTTTGAGAGGCATATAAGCTCCGATCTTCACAGTGCCAAGAGCAAGCTCAACATTCATCTCAGCTACTACATACAAAAGGGCTTCATGTATTTTCTTCCCTGGGACAACACCTTACCTCATTGGATCACGTGGGGCACCGACAGTGAGATGGAAACCGATGCAGAAGATAGGGTGAAAAAGGTCAAGAAGCTCTTCAAGGCCTTTTCTGATGACAATCGCTTTACCATGGCTGTGATGCTCTGTGAAAAAGCCTGTTTTGTGCAGGAGCTTGCAGAAAAGCTAAAAATACCACCATCCTCCGTGAACTATCATCTCAATTTTTTCAATGAAGTCGGCTTACTCGACACGAAACGTGTTAATCATCGAATCTATTACGCCATCAATCAGGAGAGACTCGAGGATACCCTGCGTCTTGCACGAAAATATTTTGTAAAGGAGTAAAATATCTAAAAAACTCTCCAATAAAGCAAAAGAATGTGTTAAAATTTGTTTGAATCGAGCAAATGGGTGATAAAAATACATTTGTTCAATGATTTTCAACTGTTTTAGATTAATTTTATGTTGGAGGGCTGCTGCTCATGAAGGAAGAAGGCAAAAAAAGAAACCTGAATAATACGGTTTTGGCCGTATCGACTTTAATAGGTTTGGTCCTTGGCGTGATCTTTAGCATTGTGACAAGCAATTACATCTTACTCGCCGTTTTTCCGCTTTTTGGTTTTTTGAATTCCCTCGTTGTACGTCTGGTTCTGGAGAGCTCTATCAAGAGGATGGCGACCAAATTTTCGAAGGAAATGCAAAAAATCAAGGAAGGCGATTTTTCAGTTTATGTGAATGCCATCGATTACGGAATTCTCGGCGGGGTTGCCTTAACGGTCAATTCTATTCTAAGCGATATCCGTACACTTCTTGACGGCTTTTTCCAATTATCCCAGGCCATTAAGGGCGCATCCTATTCAGTTGATGAGGTCTCCCGCGGTGCGTTTGATGCCATCAACCTGATTGCGAGGACGGTAGACGATATCTCCAAGGGTGCTACCAGCCAGGCAGAAGAAGCACAGAACGGCGTTTTATCCGTCGAAAAGCTCTCCGACCAAATCAACCTGGTTTATGAGAGCTACAACGATATCACCACCGAGACCGATAAAATCGGACAGGTTAACAACGCAGGCGTTGAAGCTGTCGAGCTTCTGAGAAAGAAATCGGAAATGAACTTCAGCGCCTCGGAAAAAATCTTTGCTGTTATGGAGAAGCTCGTGAACAGCGCAAAGCAGATTAGCTCCTTCACTTCCTCCATTGAAAGCATCACTGAACAGACCAACCTCTTGGCCTTAAATGCTGCCATAGAAGCTGCAAGAGCCGGAGAGGCTGGTTTAGGCTTCGCCGTTGTTGCCGATGAGGTTAGAAAGCTGGCTGACGAAAGCAGAGCGGCTACGGTTGAAATCACCAACCTTGTTGAAA
>JAOABT010000569.1 GCA_026418215.1 Clostridia bacterium
CCTTTATTGTGCTTGAATGCATCGATCACGAGGAGGAGAATGCCGACATCGTCCAAAAGCTACGTGAAGACCGCTTCATCCTAATCGACAGGGACTGGGAGGATATCACAAGCCTTAAAAAGTGCGGTATTCCGGCGAGGATGTTCTCCAAGGAGGTCCATGTTTTTGCCCTGTCAGAGGCTTACAACAAAAATGTCAAGGTGACCCTCGGTTTGATGGCCCAAGCCAAAAAGGACAGGATTGCCGAGGACAAGCTTCATTTCTATATCAGCACCTCCGAGGAAGGCATTGAAAAAATCTTTGAAACGACTAACCTTGAAAACGGTACGAGCTATGAATTCAAGGTTTTCAAGCTGGCTGATATTACTGCCCGGCAGCTCTTCCAGACCTATCCCATCCACGACTACATCGACGTTGATACGACAACTGCCCGAGCCACGTCGGATTTTAATCTGTTCATTGCAGGACTGGGTGAGACCAGTGTCGAAATCCTGCGCAAGAGTATCTACCTGGGCCAATTCATCGGTGGCAGCTACCGTGCCGTCGTAGCCGATGAGGACATGTCCCGGAAAAAAGGCCTTCTGTTTAACCAGTACCCTGAGCTCAAAACCCATTACCAGATCGAAACCTATGAATCCCAGCCTGGCTCCGAGGCTTTCTTTGAAGTGCTTGAAAGGAATATCAAAGGCCTGCGCTATATTGTTGTGGCCCTTGAAAACGATAGAAGAAATATTGAAACCGCCGTTGAAATACAGCGCTTAGTCAAGCGGGCCCAGATAGAGAAGGACGTCCTGATTGCGGTGCATATCCGCAAGCATGAGGAGTTTGAGCATCTGGAAGGCACCGATATTCTGCCGAACGTGCGGTTTTTCGGAAGGTCCAGCGAGCTCTTTACCGAGAGCATCATCATCAATGAGAGCATGGACCGCATGTCGCGTAAGATGAATGCGCTTTTCAATGAAATCTATCATATCAAACCGGCTGATAACTGGGGGACTCTGGATGCCTTTACGAAGGAATCCAACCGGTCAGCGGCAGCCAATTTTGCTACCAAGCTTCATCTATTAGGTCTTGAGATGGTGGAGCGGGGAAAGGCCGACGAAAGGCAGGTCTCCGACAGAAAGCGAGTGGATCTAAGAGATTATCTTACCGGTGAAAGGCTCTTTAATCTTGGCATGCAGGAGCATCTTCGGTGGAACGCCTTTCACTTTGCATCGGGCTGGACAACCTGGCAGCTCAAGGATACGGGTGATTCTAAAAAGGCTAAGGATTTGAAAAACAAACGCCATGCCTGTTTAGTGACATGGGATGAGCTTTTAGAGGTCACACGGCACTTTAACCAAAATCCATCCTATCAGGATCTCGATTTCGAGCAGGTCAAGAATATTCCCATGATTCTTGAAAGCGTGGGCTACGATGTTTTAGAAAGAGAGGATTGAGCATGAGCTACCAACCTAAACCTATCGACACCTCGGGCGTAAGCTTGCCTGATGGGATTATGGCCCTTTCAGAGGCCTTGGCGAAGAATATACACGAGGTGTGGGCACAGGGACGACTCCGTGACGGCTGGAGGTACGGCCCGCACTACGATGGCGATAACAAAATACACCCGTGTCTTGTGCCCTATGAGGAGCTTCCCGAATCAGAGCGCGACTATGACCGCAGCACTTCGCTTGAAACCCTTAAGTTCATTGTTTTACAGGGCTACGACATTGTTTTGAAGGAGAAATAAAACAGCCTTTGCACTTTAAAAAGCTTATGCTATAATAATGTGGAATCTAATGGATGGGGAGGTTTAGAAATGAAGCATATAAAGACCATCAACAACTCAACCCTTAATAAGGAAGTCAAGAAGGCGGGCTGTGGCGAGTGCCAGACTTCCTGCCAATCCGCATGCAAGACTTCCTGCACAGTTGCTAATCAAAAGTGTGAAAGAAGATAATCATTAAGCGGATGAACGTAACGGTGGAAGGGCTTCAAGGCCCTTCTTATTGTTTGTAAAGGGAGCCTTGAGCTTACCTTTTATTGGAGGATGACAATGATACATGCCTATCAGATGCATGGCGTGAATATGGTTCTGGATATCCACAGCGGTGCCGTGCATGTTTTGGACGATACAGCCTACAAGGTGCTGGGCTGCTATGATCAAAAGGGCCTATTGGATGATGCAAAGCTTGATGCCCTTCGCAAGGATATGGATGAAACAGCTCTCCGTGAGGCAATTGAGGACATACAGTACCTCAAAGAGAACAACCTTCTCTTTACTGAAGACCCCTATGAGGAATTTGTTCCGCTTTGGACCAAGCAGACCGTCGTTAAGGCCTTATGCCTTCATATCGCCCACGACTGCAACCTGCGCTGCAGCTACTGCTTTGCCGGTACGGGCGAATACCTTGGAGCTCGTTCCATGATGAGCCTTGAGGTCGGGAAAAAGGCTATTGATTTTCTAATTGAAAACTCGGGTAACCGGAGAAATCTCGAAGTTGATTTCTTTGGCGGTGAGCCATTAATGAACTTTGATGTCGTTAAGGGGATCGTTGCCTATGCCCGGGAGCGTGAAAAAGAGGCCAATAAAAACTTTCGCTTTACCATCACGACCAATGTTCTTTTGTTGGATGAGGATAAGCGGCAGTTTATCAATGAGAATATGCACAATGTCGTTCTCAGCCTCGATGGAAGAAAAGACGTTAATGATGAAGTCAGAAAGCGCGTTGATGGTTCAGGCTGCTACGAGCGGATTGTTCCCTTGGCCAAGAAGATGGTTGAGGAAAGAAACGGCGAAAACTATTATGTCAGAGGCACCTTTACGCGCAAGAACCTAGACTTTGGAGCTGATGTGCTTCACATGGCCGACTTGGGCTTTGAGCAAATATCAG
>JAOABT010000593.1 GCA_026418215.1 Clostridia bacterium
CAGTACAACAACAGCGAGACGGGCGAAAACATAGGCCCCATGCTGTCTGGCACCTCCACATGGCTTATTTTGACCTTAATGAGCGCTTACGGTATTGAATATACGAGACAAGGCATCCGCTTTGATCCCATCCTAAGACCTGACGAAACCAGGCTTTCCTATCGGTTGAATACAGGAAAAGCCTACTATGACGTAACCGTCACCAAGAATGAAGGATTTGCCAGAATTTCCGACGGCAAGGCAACCATCTTCTTCGACGGACAGCGGCTCGACTCCAACCTGATCCCTGTTATGAGCGATGGCAGAGAACACAGCGTTGAGATTCAGTTATAGACGAGCGTTTGCACAAGCAAAGCCCGGCCGTTTGGCCGGGCTTTGCTTGTTAAAGGCGTTTCTGCCTTATGCTTCATGCTATTCTTTATTGAATGGTAATGCCCTCGAAGGGATAATCTTTAGTTCCCTCGGCACCACTTGTCACTGCTAGGGTGTCGGAACCCAGGCTGTATTCTGCCTGATAGCTGAAGGAGTAAACATGCTCCCAAACCAGCGCCGCCTTGACCTGAATGTCGCCGGGCTTTAGAGTTTCGGGAACCTCCAGGGTATAGGAGAACTCTCCCCCGTGCTTGGGAAGAGGGTTTAAGACCTGCTCATCAGTTTTGTCAACAGTTTTGATTACGATCGGGTTCTCAGTATTTTGGGCAGTGCTGCACGTTATGCTATACCTCCAAGCAAAGCCCATGGGCGTGGCGGGAAGCTTTCCCTTCACCTCCAGATGGGTTTTGTCGGTCATTTTGAAGGTTGTGCTTTCGAGTGCTTTCTCAAAGAATTCTACGGTTTTGGGCCCATTGACATCCCACTTCTCGCCGTCGGCCTGATAAAAGACCAGATCATCCGTATAGTGAAAGGTCATGCCGTCCTCGAGCTTCACTGTGAAAGTCTTCTCACCCTTTTGCACGATGCGCTTTTCCGGGTAGAGCATCCTTTCAATGTAGGCTCTGGCTTCCTTCTCGGTAAGCAGGGTATGCGGCCTTAGAATACCGTCATGCAGCTCGATAATGCCAAGCGCACAGGCCTTCAGCCCAAAAAGGCGCTTTTGAATGGGCACGTCAGGAAGGTCCCTGAAATAGGTGAAAAGCTCGGGATATAGGCTTATCTTCTGGTCCTTATAGACATCCTCGAAAACATGGACAATAAAAATAGAGCCGTCGATGCGCTGAACACCCGAATCCATGGTTTTAAAGGTTTCCTTGCGCATGTAGCCCTTCTGAATGGCTAGATCGGTGTACCACTGGTCGGTGCTTCCTTGCGGAGCCTTGATGCCCGCGCTTTCGAGAACGGTTTTTACAAATACCGAGGCTTTAATCGGTTCGTCTGAATCCAGAAAGGCCAGACGCGATGCAATTTTAGGCTGCCCAATTGCAAAAAATGCCAACACGCTGACAGAAACAAAAATCAACATGAGTAAAAGCAGTTTAACAGGCCTCTTCATGTTGTCCCCCCCGCTGCTTGTCTTTTTTGCTTATTGTAACTCCTTGAAGAAACAAAGTAAAGTTTTACCTTGTTTTATCGGCAGGCTGCCAAAATAAGGTCTGAGATGCTATCCAGCGGTGCTACCTTTGCGGCAGCTCCCAGAAGAGCAGCCTCCCTTGGCATGCCGTAAACCACGCAGCTTTTCTCATCCTGAGCAATGGTGTAAGCCCCCGCTTCCCGCATGGATAAAAGGCCCTTGGCGCCATCCTTGCCCATGCCGGTTAAAAGAACACCCACCGAATTGGCTCCGGCATACTTAGCCACAGATTCAAACAATATCTCCACAGAAGGCCTCTGATGAAAGACCATGGGGCCATCCTTGATCTGAACATAGTAGTTGGCTCCGCTTCGGTTAAGGGTCATATGGTAGTTACCGGGAGCAATGAGCACCTTGCCCGGCGTGACCGGCTCCCCATCCTCGCCCTCCTTGACCTTCAGGCTGCAAAGCGTATTGAGCCTGTCTGCAAAGGACTTGGTGAAATACTGGGGCATATGCTGCACAATGAGAATAGGCGGCATATCGGCCGGGAGACGAATGAGCACATCCTTGATGGCTTCGGTGCCTCCGGTGGACGCCCCGATGGCAATAATTTTGTTGGTGGTCTTGATAAGAGCGTTGGATTTGACAGGTGTAACTAAAGGCTTAACCTGCTGGAGAGGTGCCTTTACCTTCATGCCAAAAACAGCCCGTATCTTGTCTGCAAGCTGGGAGCTCATGTCCTTGACCGAATAGGACAAGCCCGGCTTTGCCATGACATCGGCTGCACCCAGCTCCAGCGCTTTCATGGCCACCTGCCCGCCGGCCTCGCCGAGAGAGCTGACAATAATGACCGGCATGGGGTAGTATTTCATAAGGATGCCCAGAAAGGTAAGCCCGTCCATACGCGGCATTTCCACATCCAGAAGCAGGACATCAGGCTTCAATTGGACTATCTTATCACGTCCCGCATAAGGGTCAACGGCCGTTCCAACCACCTCAATATCCGGGTACTGTGATAATTCATCGCTGAGTATCTTTCTCACAACAGCCGAATCATCGACGATGAGAACCTTGATCTTCCTTTGACTTGTCATTGTACCAATCCGTCCTTCGTACTGCCACATTTTTATAAACGACGATTTCTCCGGAAAGGTTGTTGAAAATCACCTTTCTTCCGGTGGCTTCCCCAATATCGCGGTTGAGAACCGCGATACCGTGCTTTTTAAGAATTCTTTCGGCCGTTTCGACATTTTGATCGCCAATGATGGAACCAAGCTCGGGATTATAGCCTCCGCCGACAATGTGGGCACGCATGTCCTTTGGCAAAATGCCATAACGCTTCATTATCCGAACCATATGCTCTACTGACACATCGCCGAAAACAGCCCGTCTCTCCTTATCACGCGATTGGGGGAATATGTAATGGTTCATTCCACCGGCCCGCCCCCGCACGTCCCATAGGCAAACCGCAACGCAGGAGCCCAGGACCGTATGAATAAGATGCGGATCTTCGCTTACAAAGATATAGCCCGGTTCCAGAAAATATCTGGGGTATTCAATCTCCATAGTGTTCCTCTTGACTGTTATTACTGGCTGTTCCTGAAAAAGCTCTCCACGTCGAAGATCAACGCCGCAGTTCCGTCACCCATTATGGTTGAGCCCGAGAGGAAGTCCAAATGCCTGAAGGCTTCATCCAGCGGCTTGATGACAATTTCCTGCTTGCCGATGACTTCTTTTACGGGAAGCGCCCTGACCTCCCCTTCGTATTCAATGACCATGATGATATGGTCACTCAAGTCAAAGCTTTGACTGAGCATATCATTTATTGGCACCAGTCTGAGAAGCTCCCCGCGGTTCTTCACCATGTCGGCATGTCCGCGTATGGTGACCCAATCCTCCTCTGTTGGCTTGAAGATACGTTTGATACTCATGGTTGGGAGAACATAGCGCTGCTTGTTGATATCCACGACAATACCGTTAATGGTGGCCATATTAATCGGAATTTTGAGAATAAAGGCCGTTCCCTTGCCCTTCTCGGTTCGGATATCCACCTTTCCCCCGACCTTTTTGATTTCCTCTTCCACAACATTCATGCCCACACCGCGGCCCGAGATATTGTTTACCTGTTCCTGTGTGGAGAAGCCCGGCAGGAAGATAAAATTGATAATTTCCTTGTCCGTATATTCCCTGTCAGGTGAAGCAAGCCCTTTTTCGAGCGCTTTCCTGAGGATTTTCTGGGGGTCGATGCCCTTGCCGTCATCAGCAACCTCAATAAGAACAGCGCCCTTGCCGCTGGAAGCCTCAATTCGAATGACACCCTGGGCATCCTTTCCGGAAGCCAGGCGTTCCTCAGGGTCTTCCTCAATACCGTGAGAAACCGCGTTGCGAATAAGATGTACAAGCGGGTCATTGAGCTTTTCAACGATGCTTCTGTCAACCTCGGTCTCTTCGCCTACAATATCAAAGCGGATATTCTTATTGACCTCCTTGGCAGTGTGCATGCCGATTCTGAGAATCTTCTGGAAGGTCTGCTTGATGGAGACCATGCGAAGGGTCATGGCAATGGACTGGATGTCCTTTGTGACGCGCTCCATACGGGCCATATTATTGTTGATACGGTTGACATCGCCCGTACCGTTCAAAACAGCCTGGACATCCTCTCTTTGCTGGGACTGCATGATAATAAGCTCGCCCAGAAGATCAAACAGGTTGCCAACCTTATGCTCGGGGATTCGAACAAAATTGGTGCCTGCAGGCTGCCCCTTTGAAGCCTC
>JAOABT010000607.1 GCA_026418215.1 Clostridia bacterium
GGTATCGGGAGGCTGCCAAGGCGTTTATCCGGGCCACCTTGTGACCTTAAGCTTCATACAAATTCCTGTCAAAATAATCCAGGGTGTTGAGCAAAAATCACTCTGGATTGTTTTTCAATTGATGCGTAAAATGATGATAAAGAGACATACCAAAAGGGGGATTCTTATGCCGCTGATTCAATTGAGCCTCATAAAAGGGAGAACCGGAGAAGAAAAGAGAAATGTCGCAAGGAGTGTCCATGCCGCTCTGGTAGAAGCCTTTCACATACTTGAAAACGATATCAACATTCGCATTACCGAATACGACCGGGACGATTTTCTGCTCGCAGACGATAAATCCTCCCTTTATACACTGGTTGAGATCTCAGCCTTTGCGGGAAGAAGCCTCGAGGCCAAGCGCAATCTCTATGCGGCTATCGTCAGGAATCTCAATAAGCTCGGCGTTGAGCCCAGGGATATCATGATCCTCATTCACGAAGAAGCCCTGGACAACTGGGGCGTCAGGGGCGGCAAGCCTGCAAGCGAAGTAAATTTGGGCTTTAAGGTGGACGTCTAGGTTTGTTGAAAGGATAAAAAACGATGAAATACTATATTTTTGATTTTGATGGGACATTGGTGGATTCCAGGGACATATCCCTTGCCGTTTACAATGAAATGGCCGGTAAATATGGCTTTAAAACCATTACATTGGAAGAATTAAACAAGATAAAAGGCTTTTCAGTTATGGAAAAGTGCCGCTACGTGCATTTTCCGATTTTTAAGCTTCCCTTTTATGCAGGTGAATTCTACAGAGCCTATAAAAGGCAGCTCCAAAGTCTTTCACTTTTTGAAGGTGTTGCAGAGCTTTTAAAGGAGATTGCCGCAAAGGGCTATGGCATTGCGGTCATTTCTTCAAATTCCGAGGCCAACATCCGCGAATTTTTCCAACGTAATAATCTTGGACATATTGATAAGATTTTTTGCTCTAATGATATTATGGGCAAAGACAAGATGATTAAGAGGTTTTTGAAGGATAATCATCTGAACCATAGCGACGTGCTCTATATTGGAGATGAGTGCCGTGACATTATGGCCTGTAAAAAATCAGGTGTTAAGGTAGCCTGGGTCAGCTGGGGGTACGACCTTCTGGAATCGGTCATGAAGGAGCAGCCTGATTTTATTGTTCACAAGCCCTTTGACCTTCTTGATCTGCCCGGGGCTTTGGCCTAAACGAGGAATAGAAATAAGAAGGTTGGGACGAAATCATTAGAAATGGCTCAAAAAGTACAGATGTCTATCATCAAGCGTATTGGAGCTTGTGACCTTACCCTGTAAATCAAAGTCAAGGGAGGCGATAGCATTGCCAAAAATCCTTGCCATTATGGGCAGCCCTAGAAAAAATGGCAACACATTCAGGGCTGTAAAGCTTATAGAGGAGCATTTGAAACGATTGGACCCTACTGTTGAAGTCAAGCTGCTTCACCTGGCTGAGATGAATATTGGAATGTGCAAGGGGTGTGCGGTCTGCCTCAATGCCAGTGAAACGCGCTGCCCGCTTAAAGATGACATCGCCATCGTGGCCCGTGAGATGGACGAGGCTGACGGCGTTATCTTCGCAAGCCCTACTTATGTTGCAAACCTTACTGGGCTCATGAAAAACACCATCGACCGCCTGGCCTACTTTTGCCACAGACCTGCTTTTTATAACAAAAAGGCCATGCTTGTTACGACCACGGGAAGCGGCGGCTCATTTCCGCTTTTTATGACCTTGAGGATTGCCGTTTCATCGTGGGGCTTCAAGGTTGCAAGTCAGGTGGGTGTAACCATGAAAACCAACGCAATTAAGAATATCCCGCCCAAGTATGTGCCCATTCTGCACAAGGCCGCAGAGAAGTTTTTAAGATCGGTTATGGATGAAAAGCCTTATTCACCCGGAATCAGCAGTCTCACAGGCTTTCTGTATAACCAGAAAGCCTATCGGAAAAAAGAGGGAAAGTCATTTGATTATGAGTACTGGAAGGGGAAAGGCTGGCTTGAAAGGAATTGCCGCTACTATATGCCTGCCAGGCTTAATCCCTTTACATATATCATTGCCTGGATCATAGCCCTATCCATGGAGGAGCATACTCGAAAAGAGGTGGAAGGATGAAAGCAGTTTTACTGATCGTTGATGTGCAGACGCTCATGATGGAGGCTAAGCCCTACCAAGGCGAGGCCTTGATTCGGAACATTCAAGTGCTCCTTGAAAAAGCAAGAGAGAAGGGTATCGAGTGCGTATATGTTCAGCACGACGGGGCCGAGGGGTCCGGCATGGAGCCATTTAGTCCGGGATGGGAGATTAACAGAGCGATAGCGCCGCTTAGCGACGAAAAGGTATTCCGAAAGCGCTATAACAGCGCTTTTAAGGAAACTGGGCTTGATGCCTACTTAAAAGG
>JAOABT010000621.1 GCA_026418215.1 Clostridia bacterium
TTAGTGAAGCCTCCAGGCTCTCACCTTTTAAAACAGCTTCGCCAGCCATAGCCAGCTTGTTGTCAACATATGTGTTAGGGATAAGGCCCTTAAGACTTTGCAGGCATTCTACCACCGGCAATCCGCTTTTTAGCGTGAGCCCAAGCCCCAGGCTTAGGTGTGAGGTGATCATTTTTCGATAGGTTTTACCTGTAAGAGGGTTATTGATCTTTAAGCCGTCAAAATAGGCCTTTCCCTTGGCTGTTTTTGAAACCATGAAGACCACGGCGGCCAGTATGCAAATAACCACAATCAAAACAAGTAAAATTGTCTTTACATGAATTGTAAAGCTGAAAAGAGCCTGGGCCTCGGTCGGTATCTCTCCTCCGAGGCTTTCAATAATATCTCGAAACATGGGTATAATCTTTAGGATAAGAAGTGCAATCACGCCAAGCATCAGGGCACCAAGGATTAAAGGATAAAGAACAGCGCACCTGATACGTTTTTTTAAATCCGCAGCGTTTTCATAATAGACGGAAAGCTTTTCAAGAACAGCTTCAAGCGATCCGGATTTCTCGCCGATGTCCAGCATGCGCAGCATATATTGAGGATAGCAGCCAGCTTCGTCAAGCGCTTCGTAAAGCGAAGCCCCCTCTGCCATACTTTCGGCTGCAGCCTTTAGCGATGACCTGATAATCGTGCTAGGTGTTTCCTCTGTGATAAGCGTTACTGCTTCAAGGGGATGTATTCCCGATTTGAAGGCCTGGGCCAACTGGTGGCACAAGAGGGACAGCTCTATGTCATCAAGCTTACGTTTATTTAAGCCGCCTACGGTTTTATTCATCTCTCAACACTCCTAAGCTTCAGAGTGGAACCTTTTTCCTTATCATACCATTTCTTTCTGACAAAAAGAATGCAATTCCATCAAAAGTTCGGCTTTTACGCTAGCTGAGGATGCTCTTTATTTTTTCGATCAGCATGGAGCTAGCCACCTCATTCAGACCTCCATTGGGAATGATAATGTCGGCATGCTTCTTGCTCGGCTCGACAAAGGCTTCATGCATGGGTTTTACTGTATTTAAATATTGGTTCACAACAGAATCAATATCGCGTCCGCGCTCGTGGATATCACGGATGAGCCTTCTTGCAAAGCGGATGTCGGAATCTGTATCCACGAAGACCTTGATATCCATCAGGTCTAGAAGCTCCTGATTTTCAAAGATGAGAATGCCCTCAATAATAATGACCTTTTTAGCCTCTTCCTTAATGGTTTCATCCAGACGTTTATGCTCGATAAAGGAATAAACCGGACGGTGGATGGTTTTTCCCTCCCTCAGCTCCTTGAGCTGCTGAACCATATAATCATTGTCAAAGCTGTTGGGGTGGTCAAAATTCAGGTGCTTTCTTTGTTCATAGGTTAAGGTGTTGAACGACTTGTAATAATAATCCTGGCAAATGAGCACCAAATCGTCTCCAAATGCATCCTTCATCCTCTTGGCAAGCGTGGTCTTACCCGATCCGGTTCCTCCGGCTATCCCTATAACAACAGCTCTGCTCATGCTTGTTTCCCCCATAAAGTTAAGTGCTTTTCCAGTCCCTATTATAGCAAGCTCATGATCGAATAACCAGCCTTCTCGTAAAAGGATAGGCTTTTTCTATATTATTGTTAATTTTTGTTCTAAATTGTTGACGTAGGCACGGCATATTTCTTTCGTTACGGAAAGGCTCTATAATCAGGCTTGCCGAAAGCAGATGCTTATTGTTCATTCCTGACAAAAAAAGATAGGGGGTAAACTTATGGATAAGAAAAGACCTTTGCAGCTCGCATCATTGTTTGGCTCCAGAAGTATTCGTTCCAAATTCATTTTCACCTTTTTAGTCCCTATTGCGCTGATTATTCTTCTTGGGGTGTTTTCCTACCGCATGTCCTCTTCAGAGATCGAAAAATAGGCTGTTTCATCCGCTGTAACCCTTTTGAAGGGTCAGGGAGAATACCTTAAGCTGAAACACTGAGCTACAACGAAAAGAGCAGCCTTTTAGTCTATGGTAAGCCCGTTGCTGCTC
>JAOABT010000627.1 GCA_026418215.1 Clostridia bacterium
AGATGTGTATAAGAGACAGGCTTAGCAGAATGCAGATGCCGGAGCTTTTAAGCTTCCTAGAGTCCCTGAGCTTTGAGGGGGACAATCAGGAGGTGGCACTGACTATCATCCGTGAAATTTCATCACGCATCAGGCTCTTAATTGACATAGGGCTTCACTATATTAACCTGGGTCGCAGGAGCGACAGCATTTCTGGTGGAGAGATGCAGCGCATCAAGATGTCCACCCAGATCAGCAGCGAGCTTATGGGCATGCTGTACGTCATGGACGAGCCGAGTATCGGCCTCCATCCAAGGGATTCGAGTAGAGTTATCGATACCATGAAAAAGCTCAGGGACATCGGCAACACGGTCATTGTCGTGGAGCATGATGTAGACACCATAAGAAGTGCGGATCATGTCATAGAAATAGGCCCCGGGCCGGGTATTCACGGTGGAAACGTCGTAGCAGCGGGCACTATTGAAGACATTATGAACGAGCCGGATTCCATCACAGGACGCTATTTGTCGGGAAGGGCCCAGATACCTGTTCCAACGGAGCGCAGAGGCCTCGGTGACAACTTCCTGTCGATTCAAGGTGCCAGAGAAAACAACCTTAAGAATGTGGACATCGATATCCCGCTTGGCGTCCTGATCTGCATCACCGGCGTTTCGGGTTCAGGGAAAAGCTCTCTGATTAATGAGATCTTATATAAGCAGCTCAAGATCAACAAAACGGGTGCGCGCATTGTTGCAGGTGAACACAGCTTTTTGTTTGGCACCGAGCTCATTAATAGTGTTATTAATATCGACCAGACACCTATTGGGAGAAACAGTAAATCCAACCCCGCGACCTATATCGGGGTCTATGATAAGATACGCGATCTCTTTGCCTTACAGCCCGAAGCGATTGCCCGAGGCTATAAGCCCATTGATTTCAGCTTGACCCATGCTAACGGTACGCGCTGCGAGCATTGCGCCGGAGACGGCATCATTGTGACCAACCTGCAGTTTATGGCTGATATTGAAACGATCTGTCCGGTCTGCAAGGGCATGCGTTTCTCTGAAGAAGGCCTTGAGATCAAGTATAAGGGCAAGAGTATCGCGGACGTCCTGGAAATGACAGTCGAGGAAGCGCTGGAGTTCTTCAAGGAAGAAAGTACGGTCAAGCACAAGCTTCAGATTATGAATGAGCTGGGGCTTGGTTATATGACCCTTGGGCAGAGTTCGACCACACTGTCGGGAGGAGAGGCGCAGCGCGTAAAGCTGGCCTATGAGCTTGCCAAGATCAAACGTGGCTCCCATAACCTTTATATCATGGACGAGCCGACCACAGGGCTTCATCTTTCCGACATCCAGAAGCTCCTGGACTGCATGAACAAGCTTGTGGACAAGGGGCATACGGTGATTGTCATTGAGCATCATCTGGATGTCATCAAGTCAGCCGATTACATTATCGATTTGGGGCCCGAAGGAGGCAGCCAGGGCGGCAGGATTGTGGCCGAGGGGACTCCGGAGCAGGTTGCGAGGGTTGAAGGGTCTTACACCGGAAAATTTTTGCGTGAAGCTTTGAACCTGTGATTTTTATTTTTTCCATCGCCTAAAAACTTTGGCAGCATAGGACGAACGATTATGCAAACACTAAATTTAAAAGTTTCATAACAACAAGGCTATGGAAGGAGAATAATCATGAAAAATAAAAGGATTGCAGTTGAACATAATTTGACACCGGTCATGGAGCTTTTGCAGGAGAAGGGCTATAGCGTTGAGGATATCGACCTTTCGGCCGAGCTTTCAAAAAATATCGATCAGTATGACGCCCTTATCGTAACCGGTATGAACAAGGATTTCCTCGGCGTTCATGACGTAGTATCAAAAATTCCGGTTATTAATGCGGAAGGCCTTACAGCCAATGAAATCTATGACCAGTTAACAAACAAGTTCCAGCAGTAGTCAGTATAGCTGACTATTGCTGCTAAGTCTTTAGGTACTTTGGCGTTTGACGTTATTACGGACTAAGCATATTTCATTGAAAAAACCTTCTTTGGTAGTTTCCCAGAGGAGGTTTTGTTTTTCAGTATTTATGTAATCGGAATTATTCTATCAAAACTAATGAAAAAAGACACACAATCTGTCTGTTACTAATAGTCTGACCACAAAAATGGAAAAAATACAATTGTCAAACCGGCTACAGTAGGATTTTTTGACCGTAATTTTACCGCCACCTTACCATCCCCTATTTCTAACCCTGCTCCCTAGCCAAAACGTTTGCCAGCCAGGACAAAAGATAAATAATGCCGAAGAAGAAAATCCTTTATGCTCGAAAAGGATTATAGCATTTCTATGAAGGGACACTAATTAAGCAGGATTTCATTACATTAATAACCGCTGTTTTGGCATTTAGAAACAACAAACAATAGATAAAGTTATAATATTAATATACTAAAAGGTGGAAGCAAATTTCTTGTGAAAAGATCATTATTCTTAATTTCTAAAGAAGATTTGCTAAAGTCACTAAAAGAAGAACTTGAAAAATAAACTAAAGAATTCCTAATAAAATTTTCTCTTCTAACTTTATCAAGATATGCTCACAATAAAAAGAGAGCATATTATTGCGATTAAAGCGGTTTTGGTTATGCTATTATCGCTTTTTTGTTTATTAAAGATGGTTTAGTCCAACTTTAATTCCGTCTTCTTTAAACAATCTAAAGAAATAGTAGCATCAATGCTGTCCAATTTTGTAATTTTGAATCTAGAAATATCTGTAAATCGCATGGTAAGCCCTTTTCTGTATTCCTTTTTATACAATGAAATTAACCAAACAATATTGACTATCAAAAAGAACAATGTCAATATAGGAAATAAATAGGTCAGTAAATCCGTTTTATGGTATGGTTTTAACCCACTGGTTCCCGTCCGCATCAATGGAATATGGCATCGCGCTTAAAGGCGTTGTGCATATTTATATAATCATTTAAGGGAGGATCAGGAAATGAAAACCTGGAAAACCATTCTTGGTGTATGGAACACAAAAACGATCGTTGCGATCGCTATTGGCGCGGCTCTTTTCGGCGTGCTGATGAATTTCGGAGGAATCCCCATTTTCACTAACACAAAGCTTACCACCGCCATGATTATTCCTGTTATTGTAGGCTCCATGTTCGGACCCGTTCCCGCCTTTATTACCTGCTTGGTCGGAAACACCATTGCAGACTTGATCGGCGGCTGGGGCTTCTGGTTTGACTGGTCTATCGGTAATGGCGTACTTGGCTTTATTATCGGATTATTGCCTTTCTATGGCGCTAAAATCAGCGAAGGTATTTTCAAGCCTGTCCATGCCATTATTTATATCGTTACCTGCTTTGTCGGCAATGCCTTAGCCTTCGGTGTGGTTACCCCCATCCTTACAACGGCATTCTACGGCGGCGAGCTTAAGGTGACCTTTGTACAGGCTCTTACCGGCGGCTTGGCCAACGTTGCCATTCTGGTCGTTATTGGTATTCCAATTCTGATTGGCCTTGCCAGACGCAATGCCCGCAACACAAACCTCAAAATAGAAGAGAAAGAAGCTTAGAATACATAGCATGAAAAAGCCCATTGTAGAATTTAAAGACTTCGGATTTCAATATAAGTCTCAGAGCGGCGCCACCCTGCACAGCATCAACCTGACCATCTACGAGGGTGAAAAGGTGCTGCTCCTTGGGCCAAGCGGAAGCGGCAAGTCCACGCTTGCCAATTGCATCAACGGCTTGAATCCTTTTTCCTATGATGGGACCATAACAGGCTCGTGCAAAATTGCTGGCAAGGAAACCAAAACTGCCAGCATTTTTGCACTCAGTAAGACCGTCGGAACTGTTCTTCAGGACTCCGACGCCCAATTCGTAGGACTAAGTGTTGGCGAGGACATCGCCTTTGCCCTGGAAAACCAAAGCGTTCCCAGGAGCGAAATGGTACCCAAGGTTCAGAAGGCCAGTGAGATCGTAGGGATGCAGGACTTCCTCCTGCATGTGCCCTATGAGCTATCAGGCGGTCAAAAGCAGAAGGTGGCCTTGGCAGGTGTTATCCATGACGATGTCGACCTGCTCATTTTTGATGAGCCCTTGGCGGCTCTAGACCCCAAAATGGGCATGGTTGCCGTTGATCTTATTGACCGTATCCACAGGGAGCAGAAAAAGACAATCATCATTATCGAGCATAGGCTTGAGGATGTGCTTTATAGGCCTGTTGACAGAATTATCCTCATGGATAAGGGTACGATTGTGTTTGACGGAGAGCCGGACTGCTTGCTGGCTTCAAGCCTGCTTCCCAAGTACGGTATTCGTGAGCCATTGTATATTATGGCCTTAAAATATGCCGGATGTGAGCTATCCTCGGCTCAAAAGCTTTCGGATATCACGCAAATGAATTTGGGGGCCTTTAAAGAAAAGCTTGAAATGCAGGACCGCATTGCATTTAAGACATACAGCCCAAAGATCGGAGAAGAGGTACTGAAGGTTTCCAATGTCTTTTTTTCCTATGGAGAAGAGGACGTTCTAAGAAATATCTCATTCTCTATCCGAAAGGGAGAAAAGGTGGCCTTTGTCGGTAAGAACGGTGCCGGCAAAAGCACCATGGCAAAGGTTCTATGCGGTATTGCAAGGCCTACTAAGGGGACTGTCACCATCAACGGAGCCAATTATCTGAGCCTTTCTATTAAGGAGATCGGCGAAAGGATAGGCTACGTCATGCAGAATCCCAATCAGATGCTCGTCAAGGATATCATCAAGGACGAGGTGGAGCTGGCGCTTCTATTGCGCGGAAGAAGCAGGGTCGAAATTGACGAGGCAGTGAAAAAGGTGCTCAAAATGTGCGGCCTTTATGGCATGCGCAATTGGCCGGTTTCTGCAGTCAGCTATGGGCAAAGAAAGCGCATCACCATCGCCTCCATACTTGTTCTGCAGCCCGAAATCATCATTTTAGATGAACCCACGGCGGGACAGGACTTTTTCCACTATACCGAAATCATGAACTTCCTCGACGAGCT
This sequence comes from Clostridia bacterium, assembly GCA_026418215.1. Taxonomy (GTDB): domain Bacteria; phylum Bacillota; class Clostridia; order DSM-8532; family DSM-8532; genus DTU059. Next base: position 5,002 of record JAOABT010000627.1, read on the forward strand.
CAATCGGGAATATGGCATCACAATTGTGTTTATCACTCATGATATGCATTTGGCCATTCAGTACACCGACAGAGCCCTTGTCTTTTCAGAGGGTGAGCTTGTGGCGGATGATTCGGTCTTTAAGGTATTGTCAGACGACGAGGTAATCAATAAGGCCAACCTTAAGCAGACGTCGCTTTACACTCTTGCCAAGCGTCTGGGTTTAAGCCCTGAGAGCTATATAGAACATTTTATCGCTTACGAAAGGATGCAAAAGGAGCATGAAGAATCAATTGCTTAACCTCATTCCCGGTAATACCTTCCTGCACAAGCTGACGGGAAAAACCAAGGTCCGTTCCTTTGTCATCCTGCTTGTTTACATCATCATGTCCTTTGACCTTCGCCTTTTGCTGCCGCTTTTTATTGCTAGCTGCATCGGCCTGGTCTCGCTTAAACCCAAGTGGAAGACCCTCAAATATTTCTTTTATATCGCGTTTGTGATGAACCTTGTGAATGTTGTCCTGTATTGGCTTGTAGACCCCGGGTGCGGGACCTACTGGTGCGGGGGCGGAAGCACGGTTCTCATAAAGCTTACGGGAACCTATTACCTGTCGGCACAAACCCTGTGGTATCTCACCATCCGCTTTTTAAAGATGATGACGTCCTTTATGGTTTCAGTAGTGTTCAT
>JAOABT010000636.1 GCA_026418215.1 Clostridia bacterium
CTTCAGTGGCAGCCTGTGCAACGGCTACATCAAACCCCGCCTCAACAAGCTTATCAATCAGTTCCTTTTCGCTACGGTCTTTAATAGTCAGGTACACAACCGCTTTCTGGCGTGCGCTGTGAACCAGCACACTCCGCTTGATCTCCTCGAGCTGAGGCGCCGTTAACTCCATTTCCTCATAGAGGTGGTTTCGAATGTAGTCCTCCTGTGGAATAGAGAAAGCATATTCGCCATCAATATAAATTCTAACCATATCCTTGCCTTTGGCTGTTTCGGCTGAAGTAATTCTCATACGCGTCTACCTGCATTTCCCAATGGTTTACAAATCTTTTCTATTATATCACAACTCGGTCAAAGATGAACGTCCGGGAGCATAAATAGAAGCCCACCCCGTGCAAAGGGTGGGCCAAGTGAAAAAATAGGAGGAATATAGAAATCTAATCAATACGCTAAAATTTAAAGGCCAGAATCAGGTGATTGAGCTCGCTTGCAAGGGTATTGATAGAACTTGCAAGCTCGGAAAGCCTCTGGCTTGCGGTCATTTGTTCCTCTGTGCTTGCAGCCACCTGCTCTGCTGTGGCAGCGAACTCTTCCGATACTGAGGAGATACTTTCCATAGCAAAGGATACTTCCTCCTTTGAGATAACCATTTTGTCCATACATTTCACCATGGCCATCATAAGTCGTCCTGTATTGTCCATGGCTTCAAATATCTCGATAAAAGAACCCTTTGCAGCTTTCACAGCCTGGGTTTGGTCGTTTACAATGTCTATGGAGGCTCGCGCTTCCATAGCCGTGTTCTCACTCTTTCGAAGCAGGTTGTCAATGAGCTGGCTAATCGCCTGAGATGCACCTTTGGTTTGATCCGAGAGCTTCTTCACCTCACCCGCTACAACAGCAAAGCCTTTTCCTGCTTCGCCGGCGCGAGCCGCTTCTATGGAGGCATTTAATGAAAGCAGATTCGTCTGCTCGGCAACCTGCGAAATCATTTTTGTTATTTTACTGATTTCCTGAAGATTGCCGTTGAGCTCAACAATATCCCCCACAACCTTTTCGGATACCCTGCTGGTCTCAAGAGCCTTCTGGTTCAAAAGGCCAATATCTCCCTGAATTTGCTCACCCAGTGCTCTCGCCTTGTCGACTGCTTGTGAAACGCCTCCGGCAATGTCGCCCGCGTCCAGGATATCCTTTGACAGCTGTCCCATATGATGCACGCTTTCCACCGTATGTGCGGCCTGTGCTGTAGACCCCTCGGCAATTTGGCGAATGGCCTCGTTCATCTGCTGGGAGAACTGATGGGAATGGCTTGCGGATTCTGAAACCATGGCTGCCCCGCCGATAACCTCGGCAGCTGAGGAGTGCACCTTTTGAACCAGGTGACGGATATTCGCCAGCATCTGATTAAGGCTTTCAAAGAGAACGCTGACCTCATCACGGTTTCCATCTTCGACTGAAAGTGTGAGGTCTCCTTCCTTGGCCCTTTTCATGGAAGCCACCAGCTTTTTGATAGGAACGGAGATACTGCGCGAAATCACATAAGCAGCCGCAAGAGAAAGCAGTACACCGATAGCGACAAACAGGATGATATAGCTTTGAATCGTGTTGGTTTCATGATAGAGGTAGGAATAAGGAATCTCTGTGACAAGAATCCATCCGGTTGGCTTCAAAACCTTTGTCGTGACCAGATTTTGCCCGTAGTGGAAGCTCTTCTTTGCTTTAGCGGAGCTTATAATTCGGGCCAAAGCCTGCTTATCAGGCGGCTGCGACCCGATTTCGTCGGTTCGAAGGCTCGAAATGACCTTACCGCCTTGATCGACTATATAGCATTTTGATCCCTCCGCAATTTTCACATCCTGATAGGACTGGAAAAGGTATCTCTCATCCAGAACCGTTATCATGACGCCCAGATTCTCACCGGTTAAGGCAGAGGGGATATTATTTGCATAAATCACGGTGTTCTGCTGATTCAGCCTCATGCTGAACGAAAAGAATTTGACACCCTTTGTGCCGCCGCTCTCTTTCTTAACGAATTCCCTGATGCGGTTAAGCTCATCCTGGGGGAGGGCACTGGCAGAACCATATTTAAAGGCTTTATCTGATGACAGAAGGAT
>JAOABT010000658.1 GCA_026418215.1 Clostridia bacterium
CCATCACACTGGTCAATCCTGAAACCACGGTGCGCTTTAATAAGAAGTGGATATGGGCGGTCGTGATCTGGCTTTTCCAGATTCCCGGAGCATTGATCTATTTACTGCTTGGAAAGAACAACGACTAGGGGGCTTAAGGAAGATGAATGCACTTGAAATTACAGGCCTGACCAAGAGGTTCGGCACCTTTACGGCCGTTGACAATCTGGAGCTTTCTGTGCCTGAGGGCTCAGTCTACGGGTTTTTAGGCCCCAATGGCGCTGGGAAAACCACCACGCTTAAGATGATCACCGGCTTATCTGATCCCACTCAGGGCACCATTCGCATCGGCGGCAAGGAGGTGCGCTTCGGCAGCTCCTCAGGCCGTGAAAGTATAGGCTATCTGCCTGATGTGCCAAATTTCTACGGAACCATGCGGCCCCAGGAGTTCCTGACCTTCTGCGGAGAGATTTACGGGCTCGACCGGAAAACCCTCAAGACCCGGGTAGGGGAGCTCTTGGAGCTGGTGGGTTTAAAGGATGTCAAAAGAAGAATCGGCGGCTTCTCCCGAGGTATGAAGCAGAGGCTGGGCATCGCCCAGGCACTCATTAACCAGCCCAAGCTGGTGCTCCTTGACGAGCCGGCCTCGGCCCTTGACCCTATCGGGCGCAAGGACGTCATGGAGATCATCTCAAGGCTGGCCGGAAAGACAACGGTTTTCTTTTCAACCCATATCCTTGCGGATATCGAAAGGGTCTGTGACCGTATCGCCATCCTGAACAACGGCAAGCTTGTGAAGGAAGACAGCATGGAGGCCCTTCGCAGGGAATACGCCTTTAACGAGCTTGAGGTGGAGTTTTCCCACCCCGAGGAGGCTCAGGCGTTTACCTTGCGGATCAAGAAGGAGCATTGGCTTAAGTCCGTCAAGCATCTGGATCACGCCACACTGGCGCTTTCAGTCAGTAATCTTGAACAGGCTCGCCTGATCGTCCCGTCCATCGTTTCCGAGCAGCATGCAGCCCTTGTTAGCTTCAAATCCCGCGAGCCTTCGCTGGAGGATATTTTCCTGGAGGTTGTAAAGTCATGAGAATACTTTGGATACTTATCAAAAAAGAATGGACCGAGGCCCTGAGAAGCAAGCGCTTCCTGTCACTGGTCGTTTTATTCGTATTTTTCGGGCTCTTAAGCCCTTTAACAGCTCGCTTTATGAATGATATCGTCAAGGCGCTGGTCACAGATCCCAGCGTGGCCGAGATTACCAAATACATGCCCGAACCGACCTATCTGGATGCCTATCGGCAGATTTTCAAGAATTTTTCCCAGATGGGTGTCCTCATCATTCTTTTGGTTTTCATGGGTATGGTTTCAACCGAAAAATCTAAGGGTACAGCCGTGCTGGTGTTAACAAAAGGCGTACCGCGCGGCACCTTCCTGGTGGCCAAATTTATCTCGGCTCTTGTGGTATTCCTTATTTCCTACGGTGTTTCAATAGGCATTTTCCTTTACTACACCAACCTCCTGTTTGGAAAGGTTTTGGACTCCAGCACACTGCCGAGCTTCTTTTTCTTTGGTCTGTTTGTCATTTTCATGATAGCCCTTACCTTGTTCTGCAGCACACTGGCAAAATCCACGGGGCAGTCGGCGCTCATGGTGGTGCTGACCTACTTCTTACTAAGTATTCTAAGTGCCGTCCCGCAGCTTAAGGCTTATCTTCCCAATACCCTTTCAGCCTTCAATTATCCCTTAAGCGATGCTGCTAACGCCCTTTCACAATATCAGGGACCCATTCTCTCCTCACTTGTTCTGACAGCGTTTTTCATGGTGGGTGCCATTATGATATTTAGAAAGCAAGAAATTTGATAAAAAAATTTGAATCATGTCTAATGTAACCGAGCAGGTCGAGCCGATAAACAATCTGTATTCCTATTGCGTCTAAAACCGGAAGGGTCAGTGTTCAAACTTTTCCGCGGGGTTAGGGTAAAGATGAAGTTTTTACATAAGACAAAGAAAATGATCAAGTTTAATTCCATCAATTGGCTGGCCGGCTTCATATCGTTTGTCGGGATTGTTTTTATAGCCTCTTTTCTGCTTGTAAGCACCGGCAAAAGCGAGGTCGGTGACAGCCACACTCTCTTAAAGGTCTTGCTGGCGTTTTTCTCAGTCATTTTTGCACTGAGCTATGTCCATGAATATTTTGGCACCCGAAAAAGCGTCAAGGCGCTTTCTGATATAACCGATACCATATCACATGTTGAAGAGGATATAGCCACGACGATCTCTCCCGAGCTTTCGAAGGAGATGGATATCATGGCTATTTCTGCTGTTCTTAACCATTCCTTGGAAAACCTTAATGAGAAGAATCTAAAGCTCAAATCGGAAATTGAAAGAAATGAGCGCCTTTCGGAAAACATCACCGAATTCTACCGGCAGATGAGAACCTTGAGGGAGGCCGACTACAAATTTGACTTCTTTGAATATGAAGCCATGTCGTCTGTCTTTGTGTTTATCACCGGCATGATCACGGCCATCGACGATAATGTGGAGATCAGTGAGATTCCGGGGGATGACCTTTTTTCAACCTACGGCTTCAGCCTGACCTTTGAGGATTTCCAGAAGCAGGTTGACGCATGTCTTACCAATGAGGTGCCCATCAATTTCGAATGCAGTGTCAAGGCTGATAATAAAGAGCCCCGTTGGCTCAAATTCTGGGGAAGCCCGAGCAGGGATAAAACCAGGATAACGGGAGCCATTACCGATATCACGCGCGAGGTCCGCGAGCGTAACGCTGAAAAGGAGCGCGCCATACACGACAATATTACGGGCTTCTACAATAGAAACGCGCTGTCTGAGCTCGCCGGCAAGGCTATAGCCGAAAGTGCTCCGGGTGAACACGTGGTGTTTGTTTACATTGGTCTCACGGGTTACCAGGAGTTTCAGGAACGCTTTGGCATGGTGGCCGGCAACACCTATATTCGTGTCTGCGCCGAGGTATTCAAAAAGTTTATCAAGGAAAACCATGTCCCGTTCCGCTGGTGGGGGTCTGACTTCCTGCTGTTGGTCAAGGGTATCCGTGAATTGGAGCAGTTCAGAAAAAGTGCGCTAAGCATTATCGGAAAAATTGAAAAGTATATCGGTGAGGTAGACGGTATTGCCGTATCCTTCCCGATTGCCATAGGTTATGCAGCCTCGGGCATCCACGGCGAAACCCCCGCGGAGCTTATTGAATATGCTTCCTTCGCGGAGCATGAAGCCTTCCGTGAGGTGGCCATGAGCCCTAACGAGTTCAATAAGGAGAAATTTGAGGAAGCCAGAAGGGCGTCCTTACGACGCACCTTTATTAAGGACATCATTGACCGAAACCAACTGAGCATCGTTTTCCAGCCCATTGTGTCGCTTAAGACCGGTGAGCTTTTTGGTTTTGAGGCTCTTTCACGACCGGGCAACCCGATTTACCGAAATATCGTCGAGCTCATAGAGGATGCCGAGGCCTCAGGCCATTACGCCATTCTTGAAAAGCGGATGGTCTATAACGCCCTTGATGCCTATATGGCACGTCATGAGAAATTCAAGGATCAGTATCTGTTCATCAACACCGCACCTTATGCAACCCTTGACGAAAGGGACTATAATGATATCCGGGATCGCTATTTTGGCCACATGAAGGTGGTTTTCGAGGTTGTTGAACGCAACCGTATGGAGCCCGAGGAAATCAACTTAAGAAAATCCATTGTCACGAAGGCCGGAGCGAAATTTGCTTTGGACGATTTTGGGTCCGGGTATTCCAACCATCTTGCGCTTCTTGCGTTGGAGCCTGATATCATCAAGCTGGACCGCGAGCTCGTCAGGGGCATTGAAAACGATTTGAGAAAACAGCACATGATCGAGGATATCATGAGCTACTCCCGTTATCGCGGCACGCGCGTGCTCGCCGAGGGTGTTGAAACACAGGACGAGCTTGAAGCACTTTGCCGTATGGGTATCGACTACGTGCAAGGGTACTATACGGGACGTCCTAATGCAGCCCTTTTAGAGCCTGATGAGAAGGTTACCGAGGTGATTCGAAGCATCAGCCGCAACAATCAGATTAATATGCGGCATGTTTTTGTCATTGTTGAGAAAACGTTTAACATGGTGAGTACCGACCTGGCTCAGAATATCGCCGTCTCAACCTATCTGGTTATGAAAATTGCAAAAAGGCTGGGTGTTGAGGGGGATGCCCTTGCAGGTCTCGTCATTACAACGATGCTTCGCGATGTCGGCCATCTTACTCCCATCGATGGCAAATGGCATGTCGAGGGAGGCGATCCTTCACATGACCACAGCTTGTTTGGCTATCTCTTGCTAAAGGAATATTACCCCTTTTCCGAATATGCTGAAGCGGTTCTTTACCACCACAGGCTGCGATCCGGCCAAACCGGGCAAATCAATGGTGTGAATATACCCGATGAGGCCTCCCTTATGGAATTAGCCGATGCGGTATCCGACACGATTACCAAAAATGCTTATCCGAACCTTGCGGAGCACGTTTTCGCCGAGGCAGGGAAGACCTCCTATAAGCAGGAGTACGTGGACGTACTGAAGGTCCTTTGTGAAGAAGGGATTCTCAGCCATATCGTGTCGGGCGAATATCTTCAGGACCTTTTGGAGTTTATGGGATCGCTCAAGCTTATAAAATCTGATGTGGAAAGTATCTTAAGAACCTTTGTTTATGCCGTCACCTTCCAAACACCCTACAGCTATGCTCACGCCAGGGAAATGGAGATCATGGTGAATATGCTTTCCAGAATGACCAAGCAGAATTGGAACCTCTTGGAGAGAGTCCGCATAGCAGCGCTCTTGTACAATTTAAGTCTGCTGGCCGTATCTCCGTCTGATTTCATGAAGGCCACAAACATCGAGGAAGAGCATCATCTGGTCAGCGAAGCCTTGAAATCCGTCAGCACCATTATGAAAGAAGCAGAGCTGACTGACATCATGGATATGATCAACGGGGTCATCGGTCAAAAAGCCTCCAATGAAAAGCGTATGCTGATGGGTAAGGACATTGTCAGCGGTTCAAATATGCTGATCCTCGCTGATTTCTTTACAGCGCTGATTGAGGAAAGAAACTACCGCAGTGAGGTTTCGTGCCAGGATGCCGTGGATGAGCTCAAGCAGCTTGCTGAGCGCAACAACATCTATGCCCCCATGATTGAAATGATGGAGGACTACATAGAGGATATCGAAGCCCGGATGGATTCAGGCCGAGCCGAGCTGGACAAGCGCTACAATATTCTGCGGGCAGGCTTTGGCAAGCGCTGAAACTTAAGTATACATGAAGGGCCTTTTTGTGGGTACTCTGAAAAATGCTCTTCTTGGGTGCATGATAAAGTGGTATGAGGCGTAAAGATATCATCTCCATCAGCGCAGCCAATATAACCCTTTGCGCTATCTCTCATATTGCATGTCTTAGTTCTCATATCGCATGTCTCAGTTCTCATATCGCATGTCTCATATGTTATGTCGAGATATTCTAATCCCATATCTCTTGCCTCATATCTCGTATCTCGTATCCCGTATCTCATGTCTTATATCCCATATCTCTTGCCTCATATCTCATATCTCGTATCCCATATTTCATGTCTCATATCCCAAATCCCATGTCTTATGCCAAACCCGAAGGGTTTTTACGTCTGTGTCATGCTTCATTTAGTTTGAGGTGCTTTATTGGCGCTTAGCCTATAGATTCTGGCTTCTTCAGGGTTTAAAATTGGCTATATAAGGGAATAACCCCTTGCAGAGGGGTGAATCATGACTTGCGATTGTGCCCGATCGTAAGCATGAGGCCGGGTTAGGTGGACCGCTGCGACAAACAGGGGAGATGGGATCAAAAATACACGTTGTAAGCCTTTAAATGTCTTTACTGGTAGCGCTCCTGCATGCAGAAGGCGCAAATGTACCTAAGACAGGTGCTGGAACGCTATGACTGCAACCTGGCTCAAATCCTAGAGCGGTGCTTGTTTTGACTTTTGTGGTCCAGTAGTGTATACTGTTCCTTGAGCGAGTTTGTTGAATTCTCCTTAAAAAGCATGGCATATACTCGTTATGGCTTCCATACATACGTTGCCTTATCCCTTGAAAGCAATGGCGTTATGAAGGATTAAGTCAAGAGATTATGTATGCTAAGAAGGAGCGGTTTTTATGTTCAGGATCGGGGATAAAATTGTTTATCCTATGCACGGCGCAGGCATCATAGAATCTATAGAAGAACGGGAAATTCTTGGCGAACGCAAACGTTACTATGTCATGAAAATGCCCGTCGGCGACATGAAGGTCATGATTCCCATCAACAATGTGGAAGGCATCGGCATACGTGACGTTATAGACAAACAGGACGCCGATGAGGTTTTCAGATCTCTTGAAATAAGAGGTAATGATCAACCGGCCAACTGGAACAAGCGCTATCGTGAAAATATGGTCAAGATCAAGACCGGCGATATCTTTGAGGTAGCCGATGTTGTGAAAAGCCTTATTTTGAGGGAACGCTGCAAGGGTCTTTCAACCGGCGAAAGAAAGATGCTCAACAGCGCCAAGCAAATCCTTATCAGCGAGCTTGTTCTGGCCAAAAATATGAACCCTATGGATGTTGAAGATTTGATAAATTTACGCATAACAACCTGATGTTGCATTCAAAGGGAGTTAGCATGCTGGATAAAATACTCAAATACGCTTTCGGGCTTACGGGTGCCCTCACAGGCATGACGCTTGTGCGCTTCTTAATGATCCAGAACGGCATGAAGGATTACCTCACAACCATTTACGGCATTGGGGTTATTGTTTTTGCCTCTCTCATCCTCGGCATTTTAATGTTCATTGTGGGCGGAAGGATAATCCGCATCACAACGGAATCCATTGAGCGCATCGAGCTTGCGCTTCAAAAAATTACGCTTTACGAGCTAATGATCGGGGCTTGTGGTCTCATTGCCGGCCTTGTCATTGCAAATCTCATCTCTATTCCTATCGTAAAAATTGAAGTTATTGGTGTGGCTATTTCTATTATTATCAACATCCTTTTCGGTATCTGCGGCGTTTACTTTGCATTGGTCAAAAAGAACGACAATGTCTTTGACGGCATTAAGGGAAAGGGCGCAAAGAGCGGCTCTTTCAAGCTGGTCAAGCTTCTGGACACCAGTGTGATTATTGACGGGAGAATCCTTGATCTAAGCCGGACAGGCTTCTTGGAAGGGGAACTCGTCGTACCGGGATTTGTGCTTGAGGAGCTCCGCCATCTGGCTGATTCCGCTGACGATGTTGTAAGAGCCAAGGGCCGCAGAGGGCTGGATGTTTTGAATATGCTCAAAAGTGATGCAAAATTCCCAATTACCATAGACAAGACCGATCGCGATCCGCACATGGAAGTCGATGAACAGCTCCTTTCACGCGCCAAGGAAATGGATGCCAAGGTCATCACCAATGATTACAACCTCGGGAAAGTGGCTGCCATCAGAGGTATTGAGGTTCTGAATATCAATGATCTGGCCAATTCCATGAAGCCTGTGGCGGTTTCAGGTGAGGAAATGACCATTCGTATCGTAAAAGAAGGCAAGGAAAACGGACAAGGCGTCGGCTATCTGGAGGATGGCACCATGGTCGTTGTAGAATCGGCATACAAATTCCGAGGCCAGCTCATTGACGTGGTGGTTACAAGCGTGCTTCAGACCTCGGCGGGACGTATGGTCTTTGCAAAGTTTAAGAACATTCATTTGTCGCTGGCCAAATAAAGGGCTGTACATATTTAGAAGGTCGTCATTATGGCGTCTCACCACCGTGGATTATACGTGTGATATAGCGACACATTTCTAGAAATTGTCTAAGAACAAGAAGTTAAAAGC